>NZ_JBSXON010000075.1:0-171918 GCF_056859475.1 Halopseudomonas sp. L-58 | reverse complement strand
CCACAGCGAGGGATAGTCGCCGCGATGCTCTTGCACCATCCGCACGGCTCGTTCACGGACTTCAGGGGAAAACTTGTTTGTCTTGTTCATGGCTTCATCTTCTCAGGAGTTGAAGCCTCCGCGAAACCCGGGGCGGTTCAGGTAGAGAGCCGCTGCCGAGAGGAGTTGGCGTTGCTGGCAGACAAGCATGGGCTACTGCACCCGGTTCTCGCTATTTGGCTGGGGAGCGAGCCGATGCTTGGTGAGGAATGAAGGGGCTGTTTATGGAATCAAGCCGAGTACAAGCCGCCGCCCGTAAAGCCTTGATGGCAGCCACCCCCCTTTATCATGCCTGGTCGCCTGAGCAGCAGGAGCTGTTTCGCGCAACCATGAACGACGCGGCCAGTGATAGGGTGGAGGCGGTGCTGCTGAATGAATTGCAGGAGCCCGCCGGCACCGCTGAAAATGCCGGTGAAGAATGGCTTGATCTACCCAATGGCAAGCTTGCATATAACTGGGCGAATCTACTGACCACCGGTATCGGTGAAGACATGATTTGGCTCAACGAGACCATGGCCGAGAATGTCAGCTTGCTCGATTTTGAGACCGTGTATGACTACGACCTTGATGACTACCACTTCCAGAATAAGGAGAGCAGTAGAGAGAACGCGGATTACCAGAAACGGGACTACTATGCGCTACGGTTTTCACTTTGGGCGCGCCTGCTCATCGACGAAAAGCTGCATTACGCCACAATCACCTCGCTGGCCACGCATATAACAGACGAGCTGGAGGATCAGGGGGCAGATATGATCCATCGCCTAATCCCCCATGATTATGTCGAGGGAGAGAAACCACGGAAGGAAGGCAGAGGGTGGTTTTGTCTGGGATATGCGGCTGGATGCTAAGGGGCTGGAGCCGCAGCTTGACGAGCTGAATGAAAGGTGGCGTGAGTACCTACAGCAGCGCTGGGTCGAACTCAGCCAGTCATTCCAAGGGCAGACCCCAGCAGCCTTCATGATGAACACTTGTGAGGATGAGGACTTGCTCGCCCTTTTTGTGTTCAACAACGCCGCGGCTCTTGAGAGCGTTCGGTGGCGCAGCTTTCTCTCTGATTGTCGACAGCAGAAGCGAGAGTTTAGTGAGGTGGAGCACCATGTGAGCGAGGCATGGAGGCAGGCCGAGAACTGGTTGTATGAGGCGCACCGTGACATTCTGCAGAACTTTGACCCTACTGTGACCAAGCTGAGAAAGCAGCGGAAGGTCACAATGGCCCCGGGTGCTTTCGACAGGCTTCTGCAGCGGGATGACGACGATTAAAAAGACGTACTGAATCACACCGGCTTTTACGAAGTCCAGTGAGGGGCCGGAGGGTATCCCAAGGCTTGGCTCTGTTAACGACGAGCCAGGAGCCGATCAGCTTATCAACGCCTCTAAGCAGCGCCGAACTGTCGCCAGATCTGTAATGTTTCCGGTCATCATGTGTTCAATGGGAGCTTGCCCGTTGAAGAGGGGATTGTCATTACAGGTGATCAGCCATCGATCCGCATTGTCAGGGTTGGGGAACAAGATCTGCAGGGATTTATAAATTCCCAGGATGTAGCTTGCTCGTTCAATCAGATCCGTTGAGATGGAAGCACTCTCTGGATGCGCTCGCCAGTTATGAAGGGCTTTCTCATCATGCAGCCCGAGCAGCCTCGCCTGTTGGGTGTCTGTCAGGTGCCACATGTTCAAAATTCGAAAAATCGCCGTGAGAGCTGTCTTTGCGGTTTGACTGTCTTGTTGGATTATTTCGAGGTTTGTAGTCACAGCGTACCCGGTCAATAAAAAACTGAGGGATGCCTGCGGGCAAAGATGCAGTATGCTGCCTATTGAAGCCCTCCCTGATCAAGTTAGCGAGATAAACGTGATTTTATTTCTCGACTATGATGGCGTTCTACATCCTGATGCCGTGTATCGACGACTTAATGGCCAGATCGAGCTGCGAGTCCCGGGCGAGCTATTCATGTGGGCTCTTCTGTTGGAAAAGATTATAGAAGGGTACCCAGAGCTAAGGATCGTACTGTCGACCAGTTGGGCGCGTGTGCTGGGCTTCCGTCGGGCACGCGGATACTTGCCCACCAAACTGGCAGAGCGAGTCATAGGCGCCACATGGCACTCCGCGATGGGTAGAAACAGTCTCGATATCATCGAGTGGGATCACCAAACACGCTTCAAACAAATCTCTGCTTATTTACGCCGTCTACCCACTCCCATTCCGTGGCTGGCCATTGATGATGACTCCGCTGGTTGGCCATCAGAGCAGGCGGACGCCTTGATTCAGACTGACCCTATACTAGGCGTGTCTTGCAGGCATGTGCAGAAAGCCTTGGAGCATCAGCTGGAGTTCATATCCCGAATTTGCGGAGGTGATAGGTGATCAGACCTATTCCTGTCCACCATGAAATCCCAGCCAACCCAATCGGCGAGGATTGGATTTGTTCGGATGTGCATGGAGAATTTCAGCTGCTGATGGAGCTGCTTGTAGGCTCAGGTTTTGAACCTGCCAAGGATAGGTTGTTCATGCTTGGTGATGTGATTGATCGCGGGCCAGAGTCATTACGTGCGCTGGAATGGGTGCTGAACACCTGCTATTGCTACAGTGTGCTTGGTAACCATGAGCTGCTGTTCTGGGCAAGCCACTATCAAGCTGCCTGGGCTGATAAACACTACAGCATTGGTGGGCAGTGGGCGGCTGATTTGGCTCCTGAGCAGCATGGGGTGTTGGCGGAAAAGATCCAGGAAAAGCTATCGCTCACCATGACTTTGAATACAGAGTCAGGGCGTATCGGATTGGTGCACGCGCAAGCCCCGGTGGCCGACTGGCAGCAGCTGGCTACTTTGGAGTTCAGTGAAGGCCTGGCCAAGCACTGTACTTGGGGCGGCAAAAATCTTGAGGGACACAGCGACAACATCCGGAATATCGATTTGGTCGTATCTGGCCATATCGGCTGTGAACGATGGGTAAGACACGGTAATCAGTTATGGATAGACACCATATTGCGAACGGGGAAACCAACCTTAATGAAGGCCCGTAGCTTGCTGGACCTATAACCGTCCCAGTGAGCCTTGCTTGGCTACGGGTTTTCGGGCGTTGGCGAGGCGGGTATATAGCCTGGCTGGGATTCGGTTTGTAGCAGCCACTGCATTTCCAGATACGCTTGTTGCATCTCACTCCGAAGCGACTCGATTTCATTCTGAGCCAATTGATAAGGCTGCGTGATCTGGTGCGGTGGAGTGCTTACTGCATGGGTAGACTTCATTACTCTATTGGTCATGCAAAGAACACTCCCATCTTGCCCAGCGCATTCCGTGCCGCTGATACACATGGAATGTAGTCTCCAGTGGAAGAGGCGTGGTTAAAGCTGTCGGCCTTTCCTGGGCAACTGACTGCTAGATGCTTCACGGCACCCGTTTTATACCTTACCTCCGACAATAGTAGGGAAAGCCAAGGTCTGAGGTCATCTGGGGTGGAGAGTGTGAATATTAAACCTTGGAATGACTCTTCAGCATCGCTGACCTGCCCATCTTTATCTTTCTTTTGTCGCAACCAATTGTATATCTCATAACGATCTCCAGCACCCCGCCGAGGAAGGCGAAGCAGTGGGCGTGGGAGCTCAGCCAGTCCGATAGCTTCTGTGAGCGGGTGGCTTCGGCGACGGTGTAACTGGAAGTGCCGAGCACGTCAACAAACACCTGCATCGGCTGGAACTCGCCGGTGTGACGGTCGATCACCGGCACCGTCTGTCCGCTGGCGTAGTCGACGAAACAGCTTCTCACCAGCGCGGTGCTCCTGACGTATCACCATGTCCAGCTTGCCAGCCTAGGCCCGGTAGTGCTCGCAGAACCAGCTGTACTTGAAGCCCTGAGGTTGTCCATACGGTACTCCTGCCAGAGCAGAGCTAGGGTCACGCCGGGACGGCGCAGCTCGGCATGTACCTTGGCCCAGTCAGGCATAGGCCGCTGTTCGCTGGATACTGCCGGGGCTGGTGGGAACAACTGCTGCTCCAGCTCGGTGTCGGACAGGGAGCAGGGCCAGGTCGGTGAGGCCGCTGGAGGTAAAGTGGTTGAGGTAGTCGCTGATGGTGGCACGACCGACCTGCACGCTGATCGCAATCTGAGGGGCCGATAGCTTGGCCTCAAACTTGAGGCGCAACACCTCTCGAATCTTACGCATGGATAAGCGCTCCACAGTGCCCCCTTTGCTTCGAAAAAGAGGTCAATGATAGTGAGTTAAGCCTGCGTAGCTGCCTGCCCGGAAAGGTGGCCGGATGAGCGTGGAATCCGCAGTGGTGATTTATCGATAAGGTTCTCTTGGCTGTCGGGATGGGCTGCTGCATACTGCGTGGCCTTTGTCAGGTCTGATCGCGCTCCATTAGGCAAGCTGCTCTTCCAGCCATCGTTGCGAGTGCCTGCCTCGATACCACAGGTGTTAAAAGTGACTAAAAATTAGTCACTAAAAACATGGGTTTCCGTGACCGTGACCAGATGATTGCCTTCAAGTGATCTCAATTTGCATCAGCCTGAAAAGCTGATGGGTTGGGATAAAATCCTTTAAAATCAATAGTTGTAAAATAAGGACGATTAACATTTTCTGGCTGGCACGGCCTGTCACGCCGGGGGTCGCGGGTTCGAGTCCCGTCCGCTGCGCCATTATTCAAGAAGCCCCAGTTCGCAAGAACTGGGGTTTTTTTGTGCCTGTTTTTCGGTCGCCTCGGTGCTAGCCCAGATGGCCGGGGTCAATTGGCTCGCCGTTCCAGGCATGCAGCCGCGCGCGGATATCTTCGAACATGGCGTCATATTCATGGTGCGCTTTCAGTGACATGAACTCCGGCGTCAACACCCCGTGGCGGCGCAGAATATGATCGATATTGCTGGCGAAGTTGAACGCCGTATCGCGTGGCAGCGAAAAGTGTTCGTGCACCTCGGCATCGTTAATCGTGCCATCGACGCTGAACTCGACTGCACGGCACTGGTCCGCGATGGTGTAGTGAATGTCGATGCTGAACCCGCTATCGCTGGGTAGCAGGCGCATACGGTTGATATGCAGGTGGCCCGGTTCAAACATGTCTTCCTCCTGGGCAAGGTGGGGACGCTCGACCAGTTATAGGCCTAATTGAGTGTCGGGGAAACTGTTGTGCTGAAAGCGTGGTGCATCCGACAGTCGTTTGGTAGGAGGCGCCGGGGGTATGCCGAGCCCGAGCTTGACAGGGCGGGAGGTGGCCACTACTCTCTGCCGCGCTTCAGGTGCCCTCCATCTCGAGGAGGGTGAAACTGGGAAGCCGGTGCGTCTGCCAGATCAGACAATTCCGGCGCTGCCCCCGCAACGGTAAGCGACGTCCGCCTATTTGGCGAGGCGCCTGATAAACGCCACTGTGCTCGATGCATGGGAAGGCTCAGGTCGCCGGACTCACGTCCACTCGCAAGCCCGGAGACCGGCCTGATGCCTTTCACGACAGTGCGGTGGGCGCTGTAGGTGTACGGCGTCTTCCGTTGTGTTCATGCCGTGTTCCTGCCGTCTCCGTCTGTCCCGATTCGACAATGTCGTACGGGTGGGTACGACGGAGCAACCACACAGCATGACTATTCCTGCACGCGCCCCTCTGGCGCTGGGCCTTATTGGCCTTTCTTCCCTTTCTTTCGCCGGCACCCTGGATCTCGGCAGTGATGTTGTCACTGCCACCCGCACCAGCCAGGCCAGCAGTATCGCAGCCACCACCGTGTTCGAGCGGACCGACATCGAGCGGTTGCAGGTCAATACCGCTGAAGAGCTGCTGCGCCGCGCGACCGGGGTCAACCTGATCAACAACGGCGGCCCGGGCAAAAGTACCTCGCTGCAGATTCGCGGCAGCAACGACAAACACGTGCTGGTGATGATCGACGGCGTGCGTATCGGCTCGGCGACCTCCGGCGTTGCCGCACTGCAGAACCTGCCGGTTGAGCAGATCGAGCGGATCGAGATCGTCCGCGGCCCGCGCTCCAGCCTGTATGGCTCCGAGGCCATTGGCGGGGTGGTGCAGATCTTCACCCGCAAGGGTGGTGATGGCCTGACGCCGTACTTCTCGACCACTGTTGGCAGTCGCCAGCATCGCGCCGCTACTGCCGGTGCGTCCGGTGGGAATGACAACGCCTGGTTCAACCTGGGTGTCAGCAGCCTGGATACCGAAGGCTATGATGCGCGCCCGTCGCGGGAAGTGGACCACGATGGTTACCGTGAGCTGTCGGCCAATCTGTCTGGTGGTTACCGGTTTGCCAACGGCTTGCTGCTGGATGCCAACCTGCTGCAGGTCGAGTCGCACAACGACTACGACTCCGGCAACAAGGCCAACGCCGACAGTGTGCTCAGCGCGTATGGCGTGCGCGCCAAATATTCTCCGGTGTCTTTCTGGGATGTGACGCTGCAGGTCGGCCACAGTGAGGACAAGAACGAGAACTTCAAGGGCAGCACCTTTGACACGCGTTATGACACGCGACGCGACAGTGCCAGCTGGCAGAACGATTTTGCCCTGAGCGAAAACCAGTTGCTCACCGTCGGTTACGACTGGCAGCAAGACAGCATCAGCAGCAGCGTCGATTACCCCGAGGACAGCCGCTACAACCACGGCCTGTTTGCCCAGTACCTGCTGCACGCCGGCCGTCACGAATGGCAGCTGGGGCTGCGCCACGACGACAACGAGGCTTACGGTGAGCACACCACCGGCAGTGTCGGTTACGGCTATGCGCTGACCGACAGCATCAGCCTGACCTCCAGCTATGGCACGGCCTTCAGCGCGCCGACCTTCAACCAGTTGTATTTCCCCGGTTACGGCAATCCAGCTATTCAGGCGGAAACCTCGCGCAACCTGGAAGTGGGCCTGCGTGGCCAGCACCGCTGGGGCAGCTGGTCGGCCAACGCCTTCCGCAATGATATCGACGACATGATTGCCAGTGTCCGCGTGGGTGGGGTGTCGATGGCCGAGAACGTCGACAAGGCGCGCATTACCGGTCTGGAACTGGAAGTGCTGACCCAGCAGCTGGGCTGGAGCTGGCAGGCCAACCTGACCCTGCAGGACCCTGAGAACCGCTCCAGCAGCGCTGATGACGACCTGCTGCTGCGCCGCGTGCCGGAGCAAATCTTCAACCTGGATGTCGACCGCCGCTTCGGCCGTATCGGCCTGGGGGCGAGTGTTCATGCTGAGGGGCGGCGCTGGGACAACGCCACCAACACCAGCGACCTGCATGGCTACAACACGGTTGAGCTGCGGGCCGAGTATTGGCTCAGCCATGCCTGGCGCGTTCAGGCGCGGGTCAGCAACCTGTTCGACAACGAGTATGAAACCGCCGCGACCTACACGCAGCCGGGCCGCGCTGGGTACCTGACCCTGCGTTATCAGCCGCTGTAATCGCGTTGTTTGACTGGCGCCGCCGTTCGCGGCGGCGCCCTGAATAAAAAGCCGGGCAGTGCCCGGCACTGACGTTTGGATAAACCGCAAAGGAGAAAGGCTGTGCTGAAAACCTCGAAACATACCCAACTGGTGGTTGGCGCGCTGCTGCTGGCGCTGATGATCATGACGCGCGGTAGCCACTTCCCGCAGCTCAACCTGCCAAGCGCCTCCTGGGCGGTGTTTTTCCTGGTCGGCGTGCTGCTGCGCCCGGTTTGGGCCTACCCGCTGTTCTTTGCAGTCGCTTTTGCAGTGGACGTGATGACGGTCGGCTGGGTAAATGCCGGTCACCACTGCATGACTATCGCCTACTGGGCGCTGCTGCCCGGTTACGCCGCACTCTGGTTCGGCGGCCGGATGTACGCTGGCTGGCACCGTGACCAGGCTTCTTCGCTGCTGGTTCTGGTGCCGACCATGATGCTCAGTGCGCTGGTCTGTCAGGTCTTCACCAGCGGCGGCTTCTACTGGTTCTCCGGCCGCTACGCCGAACCGACCTTCGCCGGCATGATCGAGCGCCTGGCCCATTACTACCCGTCCTACTTGAGCACTATGGCCGCGTACGTTGCTGTGGCGGTGGTTCTTTACGTGGGCGCGCGCAGCGCCGCTGCGCTGTTCGGTAACGCGAGCCAGCGCGCATGAGTGAGTCTGCCGAGCGCGATCAGCGCCACCGCGAGCGCATGCAGCGCAAGAAGCAGGTGGTCGATCAGAAAATCGCCCAGGCACCCGACGAGCGCGGTGTGCTGCTGGTGCTGACCGGCAATGGCAAGGGCAAGAGCAGCTCCGGTTTCGGCATGGCTGCTCGGGCGCTGGGACATGGTCTGCGTGTCGGCATCGTGCAGTTCATCAAGGGCGCGCGCAGCACCGGTGAGGAGACCTTCTTCCGGCGCTTTCCCGATGAGGTGCGCTATCACGTCATGGGCGCCGGCTTCACCTGGGAAACCCAGGATCGGCAGGACGATATCGCCAAGGCCGAGGCCGCCTGGGCCGTTGCAGTCAAGCTGATGCGCGATCCACAGGTCGCGCTGGTGCTGCTGGACGAGCTGAATATCGCGCTGAAATACGGTTACCTGCAGCTCGATCAGGTGATTGCCGATATTCAGGCGCGACCGGCGCATCAGCATGTGGTGGTCACCGGACGCGGTGCGCCACCGGCGCTGGTTGAAGCAGCCGATACCGTGACGGAGATGGGCATGACCAAACACGCCTTCAAGGCGGGTATCAAGGCGCAGAAGGGGGTGGAGTTTTGACCGCGCGTAGCTGTCCGGCGATGCTGATCGCCGCGCCTGCCTCGGGGCAGGGCAAAACCACGGTAACCGCCGCGCTGGCGCGCCTGCACAGCCGGCAGGGCCGCAAGGTGCGGGTGTTCAAATGTGGCCCGGACTTTCTCGATCCGATGATTCTGCAGGCCGCCAGTGGTGCGCCGGTATATCAGCTGGACCTTTGGATGGTGGGTCTTGAGCAGTCGCGTCGGCTGCTCTGGGAAGCGGCGGCCGAGGCTGATCTGATCCTGATTGAAGGGGTTATGGGGCTGTTCGACGGTACGCCCTCTGCGGCCGACCTTGCCCGTGAGTTTGGCGTGCCGGTACTGGGCGTGATCGATGGCTCCGGCATGGCGCAAACCTTTGCGGCAATGGCCTGGGGACTGGCGAACTTCCAGCCGGATCTCGGCTTTGCCGGGGTGCTGGGCAACAAGCTCGGCAGCGTGCGTCATGGCGAGATTCTGCGCGACAGCCTGCCAGACAGCCTGCACTGGTATGGCGGCCTGCCCAGGTCGACAGATATGGAACTGCCCAGCCGGCATCTCGGTCTGGTGCAAGCGGCAGAGTTGCCGGACCTGCTGGCACGGCTGGATGCCGCGGCCGATGCGCTGGAGCAGAGCAGTGGCGCACCCCTGCCGGAACCGGTGAGCTTCCCGGTGCCGAGTGCCGAGGCACTGCAGCCGCTGTTGGCGGGTGTGCGTATCGGAGTGGCGCGAGACCAGGCCTTTGCCTTTGTCTATCAGGCCAATCTGGCGCTGCTGCAGGCAATGGGCGCCGAGCTGATCTTCTTCTCGCCGCTGACCGACGAGACACTGCCGGAGGTGGACAGTGTGTATCTGCCCGGCGGCTATCCCGAGCTGCACGGCGATACGCTGGCTGGCAATGAGGCGATGGCGCAGGCGCTGCACGCGCATCACGCTGCGGGCAAGCCGCTGGTGGCCGAGTGCGGCGGCATGTTGTATCTGTTTGACGCTCTGACCGACCGTGATGGCGTGCAGCACCGCATGGCCGGCCTGCTGCCGGGCAAGGCGGTGATGCAGTTGCGCCTTGCCGCACTGGCGCTGCAGGAGGTGCGCTTGCCCGAGGGCTCGCTGCGCGGCCACACATTCCATCACTCGCTGCTGGATACCCGGCTGGAGCCGCTGGCTCAGGGCGAATGCCCTAACTACCGGCGCACCAGCGAAGCGGTGTTTCGCGACGGCCGACTGACGGCGTCCTACATCCATTTCTACCTGCCGAGTAATCCGCAGGCTGCGGCGGCGCTGTTCCGGCCATGACCCGGCACGCCTTTGACCCGCTGGAGCGTGACGCGGTGTACCGGGCCATTCGCGAGCGCCGCGACATGCGCCACTTTGCTGCGGGCGAGGTACCGGAGGAGCAACTGCTGCGGTTGCTGCAGGCCGCGCATCAGGCCCCGAGTGTCGGCCTGATGCAGCCGTGGCGCTTTGTGCGTATTACCCGTCAGGCGCTGCGCGAGTCGATCCATCAGTTGGTCGAGCAGGAACGGCTGGAGACGGCGCGTGCCCTGGGCGAGCGGGAGGACGAGTTCATGCGGCTCAAGGTCGAAGGGGTGCTGAGCTGCGCTGAACTGCTGGTCGCGGCGTTGCCACCGGGGCGCGAGGCGCATGTGTTTGGTCGCAGGACCATGCCGGACATGGATCTGGCCTCGGTTGCCTGCGCCATCCAGAACCTCTGGCTGGCGGCGCGGGCAGAGGGGCTGGGGCTGGGCTGGGTCTCGCTGTTTGATCCGCAGGCGCTGGCCGACCTGCTGGCGTTGCCGACGGGTGCGCGCCCGGTCGCGGTGCTCTGTCTGGGCCCGGTCGACGCGTTCTACAGCCGGCCGATGCTGGAGCAGGAGCACTGGACCGAGGCCCGACCGCTGGCAGACATGCTGTTTACCGATCAATGGGAGGAGCGCTGATGAGCGCGTTCGGACCGCAACGTATCGTTTGCCTGTCGACTGAAACCTGCGAAGTGCTCTATGCGCTCGGTGAACAGCAGCGCATTGTCGGCATTTCCGGATTTACCGTGCGGCCCCCGCAGGCGCGCAAGGAAAAACCCAAGATCGGCGCGTTCACCAGCGCCAAGCACGATGAGATTCTCGCTCTGCAGCCGGATCTGGTGCTGGGTTACTGCGACCTGCAGGCAGACATGGTTGCCGACCTGGCGCGGGCAGGGCTGGAAGTTCACCTGTTCAACCAGCGCAGTATTACCGGCATTTTGGCAATGATCAGCACGCTGGGGGCGCTGGTAGGCGCTGCAGATCGCGCCGCAGCGCTGGTTCAGGAGCTGGAAGGGCGCATGGCGGCGGTTGCCGCGCAGGCAGCGGCACTGCCGCGTCGCCCGCGGGTGTATTTCGAGGAGTGGAATGAGCCGCTGATCAGTGGCATCGGCTGGGTCAGCGAACTGATCACCCTGGCCGGTGGCGACGACTGTTTCAGTGATCTGGCCGCACTGCCACGGGCGAAGCAGCGCATCATCGCCGACCCGCTTGAGGTGGTGCGGCGTGCGCCCGATATCATCATCGGTTCGTGGTGCGGCAAGCGCTTTCGCCCTGAACAGGTGGTCGAGCGTGCTGGCTGGGATGCGGTGCCCGCGGTCGCCCAGGCGCAGCTGTTCGAGATCAAATCGGCCGACATTCTGCAGCCGGGGATCGGCGCGCTGACCGACGGGCTGGATCAGCTCGCTGCGCTGATTCGCCAATGGGCGCAGTCATGAGTCTGCTTGGACCGCTGGTGGTGGCCGGGGTCGCGCTGGATGCGCTATTCGGAGAGCCGCGTCGGCATCATCCGCTGGTGGGCTTTGGCAACCTTGCTGCCGGGCTTGAGCGACGTTTGAATACGGCGGCTGGCGGCAGTATCGCCCGCGGTGCGCTGGCCTGGGTGCTGGCCGTGGTGCCGCCGGTGGTGCTGATCTGGTGGCTGGCGGCGCAGCCGCTGATCGGCTGGCTGGTATCGCTGGTCTGCCTGTATGCGGCCATCGGCTGGGAAAGCCTGGGCGCCCATGCCCGGCCCGTCGCGCAGGCGCTGGAGCGCGGGGATTTGCCGCGAGCGCGTGAGCTGGTCGGGCGCATGGTCAGCCGCGACACCCGCGCGCTGGACGAGGAGGGTGTGGCCCGCGCCACCGTCGAGTCGGTGCTGGAGAATGGAAGTGATGCGGTGTTTGCGGCGCTGTTCTGGTTTGCTGTGGCCGGCGCCCCTGGTGTTGTTCTGTACCGATTGGCCAACACCCTCGATGCGATGTGGGGTTACCGTTCGCCGCGTTTTCTGCTGTTCGGCCGCGTCGCGGCGCGGCTGGATGATCTGCTCAATTTTATTCCTGCCCGGCTGGTGGCCTTGAGCTACGCCCTGTGTGGCAACGCGCGGCTGGCCTTGCGTTGCTGGCGCAGCCAGGCCCCCCCCGTGGGACAGCCCCAACGCCGGACCGGTGATGGCCGCGGGCGCCGGCGCGCTGGAGCGGGAGTTGGGTGGCCCGGCGATCTATCACGGCGTTATTGAAGAGCGACCGTTGCTCGGCGAGGGGCCACGGGCCACGGCTGTCGACATCGACCGCGCGCTGGCGCTGGTGCGCCGCAGCGTGCTGCTGTGGGTGCTGGTGATCGTATTGATCTGGGGGCTCAGCCATGCTTGAACACGGCGGGCGTTTGCGCGAGGCCGCCCTGCGCTTCAAGCGGCCGGTAGAGCAGTGGCTGGATCTGTCGACCGGGATCGCGCCCTTTGCCTGGCCGGTGCCGGCACTGCCGCAGTCGATCTGGCAGCGGCTGCCCGAAACCGACGACAACCTGTCCGGCGTGGCCTGCGATTATTACGGCGCCCCCGCCGCATTGCCGGTGGCCGGCTCGCAGGCGGCCATTCAGGCGTTGCCGCTCCTGCGGGCAAACAGCCGGGTAGGGGTGCTGGAGCCGACCTATGCCGAACACACCGAGGCCTGGCGCCGGGCCGGGCACGCGGTGCGCAGCGTTACGCAGGCGGAGCTGCCGCAACTGCTCGGTGAGCTCGACGTGCTGGTGGTCGTGAACCCCAATAATCCCACCGGCCGGCGACTGGACGCTGAACAGCTGCTTGGCTGGCACGCCGAGTTGGCCGCCCGCGCCGGCTGGCTGGTGGTCGATGAAGCCTTTATGGATGTTACCCCCGAGCACAGCCTTGGTGGGTATACCGACCGTGCTGGACTGATCGTGCTGCGTTCTTTGGGCAAGTTTTTTGGTTTGGCCGGCGTGCGGCTGGGCTTTGCCTTGGCCCAGCCAGCGCTGCTCAACGAGTTGGAGCAGCAGCTTGGTCCCTGGGCCGTGAGCGGGCCCGCGCGGGCGGTTGGCCTTGCCGCGTTGTTGGATGCCGGCACCCAGCAGCTTTGGCGATATCGGCTGAGAGCTGCCAGCGAGCGACTCGATGCGCTGTTGGCCCGGGCCGGTCTGAGCGGTGGCGCGGGCTGCGCCCTGTTCCAGTGGCGCGAATCTGAGTGTGCCGAACGGATTTATTTGAATCTGGCCCGGCAGGGCGTGTTGGTGCGCCTGTTTCCGGCCCTCAACGGACTGCGTTTTGGCCTGCCCCATCATCAGCGTGACTGGGAACGACTGGAGCAGGCCCTGAATACAAGCATGAGACAACGCAAATGACGACGCTGATGGTGCAGGGCACCACCTCCGATGCCGGCAAAAGTACGCTGGTCAGCGCCTTGTGCCGCTGGCTGGTCCGCCAGAACGTGGTGGTGGTGCCGTTCAAACCGCAGAATATGGCGCTGAATGCCGCAGTGACCACCAATGGCGGCGAGATTGGCCGGGCACAGGCGGTGCAGGCGCAGGCCGCGCGGCTGCCGACCCACACCGACATGAACCCGATTCTGCTCAAGCCCAATACCGACGTGGGCGCGCAGGTAATCATCAACGGCCATCCGATCGGCAGCATGGATGCGGTGAGCTACCACGCCTACAAGCCGACCGCGATGCAGGCGGTGCTGGCAGCCCATGGACGCCTTTGCGAGTGGGCGCAGGTGGTGATGGTGGAGGGCGCCGGTTCGCCGGCCGAGATCAATTTGCGTGAAGGCGATATCGCCAATATGGGCTTTGCCGAGGCGGTTGATTGCCCGGTGATCATCGTTGCCGACATCGATAAGGGCGGGGTATTCGCGCACCTGGCCGGCACGCTGGCGCTGCTGTCCGAATCAGAGCAGGCCCGGGTAAGGGGCTTTGTCATCAACCGTTTCCGTGGCGACATCGCGCTGCTAGAACCGGGGGTGCGGTGGCTGGAGCAGTACACCGGCAAACCGGTGCTCGGCGTGCTGCCGTACCTGCACGACCTGCATCTGGAAGCCGAAGACGCGGTCGAGACGCGGCAGGTCGGCGGCGCTGCCGATGCGCTGCGCGTAGTCGTGCCGGTGCTGCCGCGCATCAGCAATCACACCGATTTTGACCCGTTGCGCCTGCATCCGCAGGTTGACCTGCAGTTTATTTCGGCCGGGCAGAGGCTGCCGCCGGCTGACCTGATCATTCTGCCCGGCTCCAAGAGCGTACGGGCGGATCTGCGCCATCTGCGTGCGCAGGGCTGGGATCAGGATATCGCCCGCCATCTGCGCTACGGCGGCCGGGTGCTGGGTATCTGCGGCGGCTTTCAGATGCTTGGCCGCCGGATCGACGATCCGCTGGGGCTCGAGGGGCAGGCTGGCTCCGAGCCGGGGCTGGGTTTGCTGACGATGAGCACCGAGCTGCGCGCGCAAAAACAGTTGCGCAACGTAATCGGACGTCTGCGTCTCGATCACGCCGAGGTCAGCGGCTACGAAATTCACGCCGGCATCAGCGAGGGCGAGGCGCTGGAGAATCCACTGGTGCTGCTGGATGACGACCGGGCCGACGGAGCCCTGAGTGACGACGGGCAAGTGGCTGGCACCTATCTGCACGGGTTGTTCGAGTCGCCGGCGGCGCAGCAGGCGCTGCTTGGCTGGGCGGGGCTGCGGGCGGCACAGGGTGTGGACTACGCCGGCCTGCGCGAACGCGACCTGGATCGGCTCGCCGATCTGGTCGAACAGCATCTGGATACCGCTGCCCTGCGCGAGCTGTGCGGGGTGGCCCATGGCTGAGTTGATACTCGGTGGTGCGCGCTCCGGCAAGAGCCGATATGCCGAGCGGCGGGCAACTGAAAGCGGGTTGGAGGTGGTGTATATCGCCACCTGCCAGCCGCGCGATGCGGAGATGCGCGAGCGCATCGAACGCCACCGCAAGCAGCGCCCGGCCCATTGGGCGCTGGTCGAGGAGCCGCTCGCGCTGGCGCGGATGCTCCGGGAGCAGGCCCGTGAAGATCGCTGCCTGTTGGTCGATTGTCTGACGCTGTGGCTGAGCAACCTGCTGCTGGTCGGCGACCCGCAAGCCTGGGTTCGTGAACGCAGCGCGCTGCTGGAGACGCTGCCTGCGCTGCCGGGGCGGTTGCTGCTGGTGAGCAACGAAACCGGTCTGGGTGTGGTGCCGATGGGCGAGTTGACCCGCCGTTTTGTCGATGAGGCCGGCTGGCTGCATCAGGCGCTGGCGGCAAAGTGTGAGCGGGTGGTGTTCTGCGTTGCGGGCCTGCCGCAGGTGTTGAAAGGAGAGCCGTTGTGAGTGCGTGGTGGCAGCATCCGGCGCAGCCGGTGGATAGAGGGCGCCTGGCGCAGGCGCTGGCGAGAGAGGTGCAACTCACTAAACCGGCCGGCTCGCTTGGGCGACTGGAGCAAATCGCGGCCACACTGGCCAGCCTGCAGCGCTGTGCTGCGCCGCGGCTGGAGCGTATCTGGATCACTATTTTTGCGGCTGATCACGGCATTGCGACGGAGGGAGTATCGGCCTTCCCGCAGGAGGTGACCGGACAGATGCTGGCCAACTTTGCCCGCGGCGGTGCGGCCATCAGCGTGTTGGCGCGGCATCTGGGGGCGCCTCTGGAGCTCGTTGATCTGGGGTTGGCGCACGAGATTGCGCCGCTGCCGGGTGTGCGCCACCTCGGTATGGCGGCGGGCACGGAGAGTTTTCTGCATGGCGCGGCGATGACTGCCGCCCAGTGCGATGCTGCGCTGAGTGCTGGTCAGGAGGCCGTTCAGCGTGCTGTTGAGGACGGTGCCGAGCTCTTTATCGGCGGCGAGATGGGCATCGGTAATACCAGCAGCGCCTGTGCGCTGTCGGCCTTGCTGCTGGATCAGCCGGTGAGCGAGC
The DNA here is from genome assembly GCF_056859475.1 of Halopseudomonas sp. L-58. Classification (NCBI taxonomy): domain Bacteria; kingdom Pseudomonadati; phylum Pseudomonadota; class Gammaproteobacteria; order Pseudomonadales; family Pseudomonadaceae; genus Halopseudomonas; species Halopseudomonas sp. L-58. The sequence goes on along the minus strand of NZ_JBSXON010000075.1, from coordinate 156,049 downwards.
TGGTGGGCCTGGGTACCGGGCTCACGGCGCTCGGCTTGCGGCACAAGACCAAGATCATCGAGCGCGCGGTCGCCCATCACCGTCCCCATGCCAATGATGCGCTGGAGACCCTGCGCCGGGTTGGCGGGCTGGAAGTCGCGGCGCTGGCCGGTGCCTATATCGCCGCTGCGCAGAACGGGTTGCCGGTGCTGGTGGATGGTTACATCAGCACTGCTGCCGCGCTGTGCGCGGTGCGTATGAATGCCGATGTGCGCAGCTGGCTGTTCTACAGCCATCGTGGTGCCGAGCCAGGCCATCGTCTGCTGCTGCAGGCGCTGGACGCCGAGCCTTTGCTGGCGCTGAACCTGCGGCTGGGGGAGGCTAGCGGTGCGGCACTGGCGGTGCCCCTGCTGCAGGCGGCCTGTCGGCTGCACAATGAAATGGCGACCTTCGCCGAAGCCGCGGTGTCGGGGAGCTTCAAATGAGTTTGAGTCTGCTGTTACTGCGCCACGGCGAGACCGAGTTGGGTGGCGGTCTGCGCGGCAGTCTGGATGACGACCTGACCGAGCAGGGTTGGCAGCAGATGTGGTCGGCGTTGCCGGCGCAGCCCCGGTGGCAGCGCATCGTCAGCTCCCCGCTGCGCCGCTGCGCCCAGTTTGCGCTGCAGCTGAGCCTGCGTGACCGACTGCCTTTGAAGTATGCGGTCGGCCTGCGCGAGCTTCACTTCGGTCAGTGGGAAGGGCGTCATCCACGCGATCTGATGGTCGATCAGGCCGATGCGTTAGCCGCATTCTGGAACGACCCCTATGGTTTTACGCCGCCTGATGGCGAGCCGATGGTGCGATTTTCCGAGCGTGTCTGGGCAGCGTTGGCGCAGCTGGAACGGGAATACGCTGAGCAGACGATCCTGCTGGTCACCCACGGTGGAGTGATGCGATTGCTGCTGGCGGCGGCACGTGGCTTGCCGCCGAGCCAGCTGTTGCAGGTTGAAGTTGAGCACGGCGCGCTGCATCAGCTGCGCTACGCGGGCGGTGCTGTCGAGGAGCTGCGGTCGTGATTGCCTTTGGTCTGGCGCTGCAGTTGCTCAGTCGCATTCCGGTTCGCCTGTGGCGCGCTCCTAATGCACGGGAGTTGGGGCGCTCCGTGCTGTGGTACCCGACGGTGGGCGTGTTGCTCGGGTTGGCGCTGCTGCTGTTGGCTGCATTGCTGGGCGACCTTGACGCTCCGCTCAAGGCGGCGTTGCTGCTGGTGTTCTGGGTCTGGTTCAGCGGTGGGCTGCATCTGGATGGGCTGGCCGATACGGCGGACGCCTGGGTTGGCGGCATGGGCAGCGTCGAACGCACGCTGGCGATCATGAAAGACCCGGCCTGTGGGCCGATCGGAGTTGTCTCGCTGCTGCTGGTGCTGCTGGTGAAGTGGGCTGCCTTGGTCAGTCTGCTTGAGAAAGGTGCCTGGCTCGCCTTGTTGCTGGTGCCGTGGGTAGCGCGTGGCGCGCTGGCGGGCCTGCTGTTTAGCACGCCTTACGTGCGCCCGCAGGGCATGGGCGCACAACTGGTCGAGCACATGCCGCGGGCGCGCCTGTTGCAGGTACTGGTACTGCATGCCGTGCTGGTGCTGCTGTTTGGCTGGAGCGGGTTGCTGGCGCTGCTGGTAGCGACTTTGCTGACATTGTTCTGGCGTCAGCGCCTGCGTACGCGGATCGGCGGCACCACCGGTGATACCTCAGGCGCGTTGGTGGAAGTGCTGGAGGCGGCGTTGCTGGTGGCGCTGGTTGTGCTGCCTGGCTGATGCAGATCAATTCCTTGGGGAACCTCTGTGGTTATCCTTCATCTGACTGTCATCTGCGGCCGCTAGGGTCGTTACTGCAACAGACACGCAAAGAAGGAAAATCACATGAGTGATTACATTGAAGAGTTGATCGAGCTGCAGTCCCAACAGTGGGACGACGACGTGGAAGATGCCGAAGAGCTGTAACTGCTCTTCGCGTCATTTCTCCAAGTGTATTCCAAGTCATTGTTTTAAATATTCCTCCGCTTTATTTTCTGCAAAGATCGCCTTGCGGTAACTCCCGGGCGCAGCGCCTGTCCAGCGCTTGAAGGCGCGCTGAAACGCCTCCGGCGATGAGAACCCCAGCAGGAAGGAAATCTCCCCCAGCGCCATTTCGGTATCGCGGATGTAGGTCACCGCGAGGTCGCGGCGCATGTCGTCAATGATGTTTTGATAGCCTGTTCCGGCCTCCTGCTGGAGCCGCCGTCGCAGGGTCCAGGCGGGTAGTCCGAGTGTTGTGGCAACCTCTGCCAGCGTTGGCGGCTGGCCATCCAGCTGAGGCGCAACCAGTGTCTCGACCCGCTCACGCAATCCCCGATGGCGGGTCAGTTCGCTCAGGCGCTGCCGGCACAGCTCGCGCAGATCGGCGTGGGTGGCGGCGGCGCTTTGCTCCAACGGCAGGTCGAGGCTACGCGGCTCCCAGACAATCTGGTTGTGTGACTGCTCGAAATGCACAGGACAGCCGAATACCGCTTCATAGCGGGCGGCATAGGGCGGCGCCGGAAACTCGATGTGTACCTCGCGCAGCTGCGCCCTCCCGCCGGTCAGATCACGGCCGATCCGGGCCCGCGCCGCCAGCGCCGAGTCCACCACGAACAGGTTGAACATGTTGTACGGGCTGATCGAGTAAAAGCGCACCGCCGGCGGCTCGAAGCTGGAGTGGCCGCGGTAATTCTGGCTACCCAGCAGCTCGAACTCGATCATGGTGCTGAAGGCGGCACGCAGGGTCGGGGCGCATTGCGCTGCCATGCCGGTCAGGCCGAGGTGGCTGATGCGGCTGGACTGGCCCATCAACAGGCCGATGGCGGGCTCGCGTGTATAGCGAATGGCCGCGTTACCCAGGCGCATGAAACGGGGAATGCTGATGCGGGCGTGGGGCTGGGCGAGCAGCTCGTCGGTGATTCTGAAACGGCTCAACAGTGGCGCCGGGTCGTGGCCGAGTTGCTGTACGACCTCGCGCAGGCTGAGCAGATAACCAACGGAGATATCACCGAGTTTCATGGCGTGTGGGGGTCGCTGTGGAAGGTCGCACGCCAGTGTAATTCAGGGTTATGAAAGTGTCACTTCGGGTTATTGAGTAAGCACCCGGCTGGGCCTATTGTTGGCTCCACAACGAGGCGCCGGACAGGTATCCGCCGCGCCGATCCTGATGATGCCGGAGTAACCGATGAGCGAACAATCTCTGTATCCGCACCTGCTGGCCCCGCTGGACCTGGGCTTTACCACGCTGCGCAACCGTACCCTGATGGGGTCAATGCATACCGGTCTGGAAGAACGCCCGAACGGTTTCAACCGCCAGGCGGCCTACTTTGCCGAGCGCGCCCGTGGGGGTGCCGGCCTTATCGTTACCGGTGGTATTGGTCCGAACGAGGAGGGCTGCGTTGCCCATGGCGCGGCCAAGATGACCACGCCGGAAGAAGCGGCCCAGCACAAGGTGATCACTGACGCTGTGCACGCCGAAGGCGGCAAGATCTGCATGCAGATTTTGCACGCAGGCCGTTACGCCTACAGCCCCAAGCAGGTCTCTGCCAGTGCGGTACAGGCGCCGATCAACCCGTTCACCCCCAAGGAGCTGGACGAGGAAGGGATCGAAAAGCAGATTGCCGACTTTGCCCGCTGCGCCGCACTGGCCAAGGAAGCGGGTTATGACGGCGTCGAAGTCATGGGCTCGGAAGGCTACTTCATCAACCAGTTTCTGGTTGCCCACGTCAACAAGCGTACCGACCGCTGGGGCGGCAGCTACGAGAACCGCATGCGCCTGCCGGTCGAGATCGTGCGCCGCGTACGCGAGGCGGTCGGCCCGGAATTCATCATCATCTATCGCCTGTCGATGCTCGATCTGGTCGAGGGCGGCAGCACCTGGGATGAGATCGTCATGCTCGCCAAGGCGATTGAGAAGGCCGGTGCGACCATCATCAACACCGGTATCGGCTGGCACGAAGCGCGGATTCCGACCATCGCCACCAAGGTGCCGCGTGGTGCCTTCGCCAAGGTGACCGCCAAGCTCAAGGGCGAGGTCTCGATCCCGCTGGTCACCACCAACCGCATCAATACCCCGGAACTGGCCGATCAACTGCTGGCTGACGGCGCGGCTGACATGATCTCCATGGCGCGCCCGTTCCTGGCGGACCCCGAGTTCGTCAACAAGGCTGCTGCTGGCCGTGCCGACGAGATCAATACCTGTATCGGCTGCAATCAGGCCTGCCTGGACCACACCTTTGGCGGCAAGCTGACCAGCTGTCTGGTCAACCCGCGTGCCTGCCACGAGACCGAGCTGAACTTTATCCCGACCACCCAGGTGAAGAACATTGCGGTAGTGGGTGCAGGCCCGGCCGGTCTGGCCGCTGCCACCGTGGCTGCCGAGCGCGGCCATCAGGTCACCCTGTTTGATGCGGCCGACAAGATCGGCGGTCAGTTCAACATCGCCAAGCTTATCCCGGGCAAGGAAGAGTTCTACGAGACCTTGCGTTACTTCGGCAAGCGGATCGAGAACACCGGCGTCAAGCTGGAGCTTAACCGCCGTGTTGATGCGAGCGATCTGACGGAGTTTGACGAAGTCATTCTCGCCACCGGTATCGTGCCGCGTACACCGGATATTCCCGGTATCGACCATCCCAAGGTGATCAGCTATCTGGATGCCATCCTGCAGCGCAAGCCGGTTGGCCATAAGGTCGCCGTGATCGGCGCCGGCGGTATCGGCTTTGACGTTTCGGAGATGATCACCCACCAGGGCACCAGCCCAAGCCAGGATATCGACCTGTTCTGGAAGGAATGGGGTATTGATCCGGAGCTGAAGGCGCGTGGCGGCATTGCCGGCATTACCCCGCAACCGCATCCGCCGGCCCGTGAGGTCTACCTGCTGCAGCGCAAGAACAGCAAGGTCGGCAATGGGCTGGGCAAAACCACCGGCTGGATTCACCGCGCCGGCCTGAAGAGCAAGCAGGTGCAGATGCTCAACTCGGTCAACTATCTGAAGATTGACGACGAGGGCCTGCATATCCGCATTGGCGAAAACGGGGAGCCGAAGGTGTTGCCGGTTGACACCATTATCCTCTGTGCCGGTCAGGAGCCGCTGCGCGAGTTGCAGGATGGCCTGGTTGCCGCCGGCAAGACTGTTCATCTGATCGGCGGCGCCGACGTGGCGGCCGAGCTGGATGCCAAGCGTGCCATCGATCAGGGCTCGCGTCTGGCGGCCGCGCTCTGATCGGCCTGACGTAGTCCGTGCGCAGCGCCCGGTTATCGGGCGCTGCCGTTTGCATCCGTTCTGCGACGGATGTCCGCTTTTTCCCTTCAACAGCGCCGAGCCTGCCGATCGCTTGCCAAGTCGATCACACACCTGAATGAACCTTTTGCCTACACTTGTTGCCTGAGAAATCGCGGGGTGCATTCGCCCTGAAAAAGGCGCACATTGATGCTCGGGGCAAGGAGAAAAGGTCATGAATACGCCAACAAAGCCGCTGTTGACCGAGGCGGTCATGTTCTTTTCGGAGCGGGGCATCTGCAAGGAGATGCTGTTCCCCGAGTTCGAGGCATTGCTGGATGGTCTGGTGGCAGCACCCGAGCACGCCGATGAAACCGTGCAGGCGGTGTTTCTGCAGATCAATACCCGGCTGCACGTGCGCGCTGCGGTGTTCTTCAATATCGACTTTGACCTCGATGGCTACGTCAATCGCCTGTGGAACCTGCCGCTGCGGCAAATCGCCGAGCGCGGTGATCGCGGCCCGGATATGGGCGGCGGCCCGATTCGGCTGGTCTGTCTCGGGTTCAACAAGCAGCCGCAGTATCGGGCAATGCTGTGGAAGCCGGGCACGCGCGGCAACAGCAATGATCTGGCGCTGGTCAAGGAAGCTGTTGCCAACAACGCACTGGGTATTCTTGGCGAGGATGAGGAGGCGATTCGCTACATCGCGCCCGAGCGCCTGCACATGGCGGCCGAAGACACCTGGTACGGTGGCGGGCAGGTCAATGATGTGGATGACCTCATCCCGTTGACGTCCACGCGACCTGTGGCACCGAGTGGTGCAGGCGAGCTTCAGCAACTGCGTGAACAGCATGCGCGGGAAGTACGCGACCTGCGCCAGCAGATCGATACGCTGACTACGCGAATCAAGGCCATGGCCATCGAGAAGGATCAGGCACTGGTCGAGCTCAAAGGCATCCACGCTGATCATCTCGAGATTGTTCAGGGCGAGTTGCTGGACATCAAGCAGGAACTGGCGGAGCAGCAGCGGATCAACGCTGCCCTCAAGCGTGAGCTGGGCAAGGTGCAAAATCGGACCGCAAGCGATCACGAATAACCTCCGCAGCGCCAGGGCGGGTTCAGCCGTTCGGCCAGTTATTACCTACACATAGCAGTCGTTCGCTTGCCAGTGGTGGCTGGTCCGCAGTACAGAACATCACGGCGCGGCGCTCTCCTGCGCGCTCGCTTATTCTGCCCATCTGATGTACGTCCAGATCTGCTCCGCTTTCTGGCTCAGGCGGCATCAACCACGCCTTGTGAGCCATGGGTTGCCAGCGATGCGTGGGGGCCAGCGATTTCAACTCATGTTGATGACACCAGTGCAGCGGTGCGGCGGGCGGTTGCTGACCCTCTACCGGAGGTACCTGCCGCAGCAGGTGCTGAAACAGCCCTCCCTGCAGCCAGGCGGCCGAGCAGTCCGGCAGGGGCAGCGCGCGATGGGCCGTCGCCAGTTCCGGTAGTCGCGCCGCCAGCGGCAGCTGGTGTTCACGCAGCCGCTGCAGTTTGCTGGCCAGATTGTCGCGCGGATCCACGCCCCACCAGATAGCAGGATCACTGACAGCACTGTCAGTTGAATGCAGCTCGGGTCTGGCGAGATAAAACTTGATCGCCAGTTCGAGGTGAACCACGGCGCCATCGGCCGCCTCAATGATCAGGTCCAGTTCGCCATAGGTGTGCGCGCCGTCACGCAGGGCCAGATTGTGGGCCAGGATGCGGGTGTCGGGAGCAAGGCTGAGCAGGGCATGCCAGAGGCGTTCGTAATAATTGCCCAGACGACGGTCCGGTGATTCGCCGAGCAGCGCGTCGAGCGCAGCAGGGGCCTGGTCCAGGGTCTGCAGGGCGTGCAGCAATTGCTCGGGATCGTCCCGCCATGCGCTGCCTTGCAGCGGGTCGCGCATGGGCAGCAGCCGGTCGTTGAGCAGGGGCGGGCTGAAGGCAATCCAGGCCATGTCGCGGACGCTGGCGTGTGCAAAGACGGGCAGCATGAAACCTCTCGTATTTGCCAGCCCAGGCTGGCTGCGGAATAATCGGCGCTCGTCCGCTCAGTCTCGGGCATCTCTGACACGAACGCAAAGAGGTGGTATGGATCAGTTCCGCAATATCGGTCTCATCGGACGCCTCGGCAGCGGGCGGGTGGTCGATACCCTCAAACGCCTCAAGCGTTTTCTGCTCGATACCGGGCATACGGTAATCCTGGAGGATGCGGTGGCGGATCTGCTCCCCGGTCATCAGCAGCAGGTTTGTTCGCGCAAGATGATGGGGGAGATCTGCGATCTGGTGATCGTGGTGGGCGGTGACGGCAGCTTGCTTGGCGCGGCCCGGGCGCTGTGCCGCTACAACATTCCGGTGCTGGGGGTTAACCGTGGCGGCCTCGGCTTTCTGACCGATATTCCGCCGGACGAACTGGAACAGAAGGTTGGCGATGTGCTGGCCGGCCAGTACATGGTCGAGACTCGCTTTCTGCTGGACGCCTTCGTGCGTCGCGGCGAGGAGCAGCTGGGTACCAGCGAGGCGCTGAACGATGTGCTGCTGCATCCGGGCAAGTCGGCGCGGATGATCGAGTTTGAGCTGTATGTGGACGGCCAGTTTGTCTACAGCCAGAAATCCGATGGCCTGATTGTCGCCACCCCGACCGGATCGACCGCCTATGCGCTGTCGGCCGGTGGCCCGATCATGCATCCGAAGCTGGATGCCGTGGTGCTGGTGCCGATGTTCCCGCACACGCTGTCGAGCCGACCGATCGTGGTCGATGGCAACAGCGAACTCAAGATCATTATCTCCAAGCAGAGCGGTATCTATCCGCAGGTCAGCTGTGATGGCCAGGTGCACATCTCCTGTGCGCCCGGTGACAGCATTACCATCCGCAAGAAGCCGCAGAAGCTGCGTCTGCTGCATCCGCTGGATCACAACTTCTACGCGATCTGTCGCAGCAAGCTCGGCTGGTCCAGCCGGCTGACGGATCAGTAGGCTACGGATGGTCGAGAATCAGGGTTACGACATCATTGGCGATGTGCACGGTTGTGCGCATACGCTGGAGCGCCTGCTTGAGCTGATGGGCTATCGGGTGCAGGCCGGCGTCTGGCGCCACCCGCAGCGCAAGGCGCTGTTTCTTGGTGACATTATTGACCGCGGTCCGCGTATTCGCGAGGCATTGCATCTGGTCCATGGCATGGTCGAGGCGGGTGAAGCGCAGTGCATCATGGGCAACCATGAGTTCAATGCCCTGTGCTGGGAAACCCGCGCACCGGCCGGCAGTGGCCGCGAGTATCTGCGTGAGCACAACGAGCGCCACCTGCGTCAGATCGGCGACACCCTGGAGCAGTTTGCAAACTGGCCGCAGGAGTGGCGCGACTTTGTCGGCTGGTTCGGCCAGCTGCCGCTGTTTCTCGATTTTGGCCTGTTCCGTATGGTGCATGCCTGCTGGGACGCCCGGCTGATACAGCCGCTGCGTGAGCAGTATCCAGATGGACGGGTGGATCGCGAGTTCATCGAAGCCTCGGTTGAGCGGGGCAGCTTTGCCGCCCAGACCTTTGACCGACTGCTGCGCGGCACCGACATGCGCTTGCCGCACGGCATGACCATGACCGGCAAGGACGGCTTTACCCGGGCCTTCTTTCGCACCAAGTTCTGGGAAGAAGCGCCGCTGACCTATGGCGATGTGGTGTTTCAGCCCGATGCACTGCCCACCGAGATTGCCGCCAGACCGCTCAGCGAGGATCAGCGCGCCGAGTTGCTGATCTATGGTCCGGAACAGCCGATGCTGTTTGTGGGTCATTACTGGCAGCAGGGGCGGCCGCATCCGATTCGCCCCAATCTGGCCTGCCTGGATTACAGCGCGGTCAAGTACGGCAAGCTGGTGGCCTATCGGTGGGACGGCGAGCGCCATCTGGATCGCGACCACTTTGTCTGGGTCGACGTTCCCAGGCTCGATTGAGGTGTTTCATGCTCAAGGCTTTGACCTGTCAGCTCGATGAGGACCTGTCGCCGCTGGTGCGTTTTCTGCGCAGTCGTGGCGTGGTGCACCGAGTGGTGGAAGAGGGTGGCATGCAGGTGGTCTGGGTGGTCGACGAAGCGGCCGCCCAGATTGTTCGCGCGGCCTACGCGCAGGGGCCGCAAGCGCTTGCGGACAGCCCGGCGCCGCAGCGCCCGTCCAGCCAGGCAGCGCAGTTCTGGCGCCGGGCACATCGGTTGATACCGGTTACCCTGGCGGTACTGGCGCTTACCGCTTTGGTGGCATTGCTGACCGGCCTTGGCGGCGACGCGCGTGGCATTGTGATGTTTACCTTTACGCCGCTGGAAGACTCCGGCTACCTGGCGGCGCAGCCCGACATGGCCCAGTGGTGGCGGTTGATTACACCGATCTTCCTGCACTTCGGTGTCATGCATCTGGCGTTCAATGCACTCTGGTACTGGGAGCTGGGTCGGCGTATCGAGATGCGCTCCGGCGGGTTCTGGCTGCTCGGGCTGACGCTGCTTATCGGCGTGCTTTCCAACACCGCCCAGTGGCTGTGGAGTGGCAGCAGCCTGTTTGGCGGGCTCTCCGGCGTGCTCTATGGCCTGCTGGGCTACTGTTGGGTTTACCAGAAGCTCGCGCCCAACGTGTTCTTTGATCTGCCACGCGGCGTGGTCATCATGATGCTGGCGTGGCTGGTGCTGTGCATGACCGGGCTGATCACGCTGCTGGGCTTTGGTGCCATTGCAAACGCGGCGCATGTCAGCGGCTTTGTTGCCGGGTGCGCCATTGGCGCCGTGGCCGGAACGCTGCAGCGGCTGCGGTGAGCGAGTACAATAGCGGTTTTCATCATTCCAGCGGGAGGCGCGATGACCACTTTCATCGATATGCTGCGCAACATCACCCCTGATATTTATCAGAGCCTCAAGCTCGCTGTGGAGATCGGCAAGTGGCCGGATGGCCGCAAGCTGACGCAAGAGCAGAAGGAGCTGTGCCTTCAGGCGATGATTGCCTGGGAACAGGACAACCTGCCGGAAGAGGAGCGTACCGGTTACATGGGGCCGCAGAGCTGCAAGTCGCAGCAGAAAGAGGTGCCGAACATCCTGTTTTCGACCGGTTCGGAGACCCTGCATTGAGTCTTTTGCAGTTCGAAGGCAACGTCAGCAAGATGATCGGTCTGCTCGATACAGCCGACGCTCCGGTCGATTACAGTCTGCCCATCGGCGAAGAGCGGGTGCCGCTGAACGGCCTGCTGGGCAAGACCATACGGCTGGAGGCCATGGGGCCGATTCACTGCGTGCACTGCGGCCGCAAGACCAAGAAGAGCTTTAATCAGGGTTACTGCTACCCCTGCTTTACCAAGCTGGCGCAGTGCGACAGCTGCATCATGAGCCCGGAAAAGTGCCATTACGACCAGGGTACCTGTCGTGAACCGGCCTGGGGCGAGCAGTTCTGCATGACCGACCATATCGTTTATCTGGCCAACTCCTCGGGCCTGAAGGTGGGGATTACCCGGGCCTCTCAGGTGCCGACCCGCTGGGTCGATCAGGGGGCCAGTCAGGCGTTGCCGATTCTGCGCGTCGCTACCCGCCAGCAATCCGGTCTGGTGGAAGACTTGCTGCGTCAGCAGGTGGCAGACAAGACCAACTGGCGTGCCCTGCTCAAGGGCGACCCCGAGCCGCTGGACCTGTGCGCCGAGCGTGATCGCCTGCTCGATAATGCCGAGGCCGGCATAGCCGAGCTGCAGGCGCGATTCGGGCTGCAGGCCGTGCAGCTATTGCCGCAGGCCGAGGCGCTGGAGATTCGTTATCCGGTCGAGCAGTACGTTGCCAAGCCGCAGTCGGCCAACCTGGACAAGGAGCCAGTGCTGGAAGGCACTCTGCTCGGCATCAAGGGGCAGTATCTGCTGCTCGACACCGCAGTCATCAATATTCGCAAGTACACTGCCTATCAGTTGGCCTTCAGCGCCAGTTGAGCCATTTCGGCAGGGCCGCCCTGCAGCGGGGCGGCCGAACATGAATTCAGCGGCCGGTCCGGCCGCAGCGGAGCCTGAACATGCGTACCGAACAACCAAAGACGATATACCTCAAGGATTACAAGGCGCCGGATTACTGGATCGACGAGACCCAGCTGACCTTCGAGCTGTTTGAAGATCATGCATTGGTGCACAGCCGTCTGGCCCTGCGCCTGAATACCGAACGCCATGCCGAGACCGCCTTGCCGCCGCTGGTGCTGGACGGCCAGCAACTGGAGCTGCAAGAGGTGGTGCTGGACGAGCAGGAGCTGGGCGAGGGCGCCTACCAGGTCGACAGTGACAGCCTGACCCTGCAACCGACCCGCGCGCAATTCGAACTGGCCCTGACTACCCGTATCGAGCCGCAGAACAACACTGCGCTGGAAGGGCTGTACAAGTCTGGCAGCATGTTCTGCACCCAGTGCGAGGCCGAAGGCTTCCGCAAGATTACCTACTACCTCGATCGCCCGGATGTGATGAGCCGGTTCACCACCACGGTGATCGCCGAGCGCGAGCGCTATCCGGTGCTGCTATCCAACGGCAACCCGATTGCCTCGGGCGAGCACGAAGGCGGGCGCCACTGGGTCAGCTGGGAAGACCCGTTCCCGAAGCCGGCCTACCTGTTTGCGCTGGTCGCCGGTGACCTGTGTCTGCTGCAGGACAGCTTCACCACCATGAGCGGGCGTACCATTGACCTACGCATCTACGTCGAGCCGGAAAACCGCACCCAGTGCGACCACGCGATGGACAGCCTCAAGCGCTCCATGCGCTGGGACGAAGAGGTCTATGGCCGCGAGTACGATCTGGACATCTTCATGATCGTCGCGGTCAACGACTTCAACATGGGCGCGATGGAGAACAAGGGCCTCAATATCTTCAACTCCAGCTGTGTGCTGGCCCACCAGGACACGGCCACTGATATGGCCTTCCAGCGGGTTGAAGCGGTGGTGGCGCACGAGTACTTCCACAACTGGTCGGGCAATCGGGTGACTTGCCGCGACTGGTTCCAGCTGTCGCTCAAGGAGGGCTTTACCGTCTTCCGCGACTCGGAATTTTCTGCCGACATGAACTCGCGCACGGTCAAGCGCATCGAGGATGTCACCTTCCTGCGGGCCAACCAGTTCGCCGAGGACGCCGGCCCGATGGCGCACCCGGTGCGCCCGGACTCCTTTATCGAGATATCCAACTTCTACACCCTGACCGTGTACGAGAAGGGCGCCGAAGTGGTGCGCATGCTGCACACCCTGTTGGGCGAAGAGGGCTTCCGCAAGGGCACGGACCTGTATTTCGAGCGCCACGATGGTCAGGCGGTCACCTGCGACGACTTTATCAAGGCGCTGGAAGACGCCAACGGTGCCGACTTTACCCAGTTCAAGCGCTGGTACAGCCAGGCCGGCACCCCGCGCCTGAATGTGCGCAGCGAGTACGACGCGGCCAGTCGCGAGTATCGCCTGCATTTCAGCCAGGTCTGCCCGCCGACGCCGGGTCAGCCCGAGAAGCAGCCCCAGGTCATCCCGGTGCGCATGGCGCTGCTGGACCGTGACGGCAACGAAATTCCGTTGCAGCTGGAGGGCAAGGCCCTTGGCAACGAGGCGGTGGTGTCGATTACCGAAGCAGAGCAGACCCTGGTGTTCGAGAATGTACCGAACTGCCCGCTGCCGTCGCTGCTGCGCGGCTTCTCCGCGCCGGTCAAGCTCAGCTACCCGTACAGCCGCGATGATCGGGTGTTTCTTGCCAAGCATGACCCGGACGGCTTCAACCGCTGGGAAGCGGCGCAGGGACTGGCGGTTGACGTGCTGCAGGGGCTGGTCGAGATTCATCGTGCCGGTCGTCCGCTGAACCTGGATCAGCGGCTGGTCGAGGTCATGCGCAGCGTGATTGCCGACGCCGAACTGGATGCTGCCATGGTCGCGGAAATCATCCGTCTGCCCTCCGAAGCCTATCTGATCGAGCTGGCCGAGGTTGCCGACGTGGATGCCATCCACTACACCCGCGAGTGGTTGCGTCGGGCACTGGCCGAGGCACTGCGTGACGAGATGTCGGCGCGTTATCAGATTCTGGCCGCGGCCGGGTCGGGGGCGTTCAGCGCCAAGGCCGATGCCATGGCGGCGCGCAGCCTGAAAAACAGCCTGCTGAGCTATCTGATGCTGACGGCTGAGCAGCAGGTGGTGGGCTGGTGCGTGCGCCAGTTTGTCGAGGCGACCAATATGACTGACCGCCAGGCCGCGCTGGTGGCGCTGGTCAATTCGCCGTTCGAGCAGCAGCGTGAAGCGGCGCTGGCCGAGTTCGCCGAGCGCTGGGCGGAGTACCCTCTGGTCATGGACCAGTGGTTCACCATTCAGGCTGCAGCCAGCCAGCCCGGCGCGCTGGACCGCGTGCGCAAGCTTATGGAGCACCCGCTGTTCACCATGCGTAACCCGAACAAGGTGCGTGCGCTGATCGGCGCCTTTGCCAACCAGAACCTGATCAATTTCCATGCGCTGGACGGCAGTGGCTATGCGTTTCTGGCTGACCGGATCATTGAACTGGATCGCAGTAATCCGCAGATTGCCTCGCGGCTGGTAACGCCACTCAGCCGCTGGCGCAAGTTCGAGCCCAAGCGCCAGGATCTGATGAAGGCGGAGCTGGCGCGCATCATGGCGCAAAGCCCGTTGTCGCCTGATGTCTATGAGGTGGTCAGCAAGTCGCTGGCTTGACCCGGCGAGCCCGCGCCCGTGTTGGGCGCGGGTCTTGAAGTCGGCCTCGATAAATGAGTTACTCAGCACACGCAAGGCCGAAATTTTAATAAAAAATTACCGAGAGGTATTTGTGCAGCGCCTTGCGGGCCTCTAATATGCCTTGTCCGCTGGAGGGATAACTGATTCGGGTGCGCCTGTGTGGGGTGCGGTCCGGGTTGATAATAAAACGTGTTCCCGTAGCGGAGCAGAAGCACCTATAAAAACAAAGAGGGGTGGTGTATGCGTAAGCCGTGCAATTGGCGCGCTCCATTCGTGGCCCGGACAGACCTGAACGCGTCGGGCAACTATCTTAAGAAAGGCTTTTCTCTCAGTGCGTTGACACAGGCCGTGATGCTGTCCGGCATGATGGCACTGGGCGCCGCATCAGCCCATGCCGCCGATGTCGCCGAGGAAAGCGTTCAACCTGCAATCAAGTCGGATCTGGCAGCCCATACCCTGTTGGTCGATGCGGCCGTCGCCGGTGATCGCCTGGTTGCTGTTGGCAGCCGTGGTCACATCGTTTATTCCGATGATCAGGGCAAGACCTGGACACAGGCGAACGTTCCTGTCCGTCAGCTGCTGACAGCCGTCTACTTTGCCGACGACAAGAACGGCTGGGCGGTGGGGCACGATTCGCTGATCCTGCATACCAGTGATGCCGGAGCAAACTGGGAGATGCAATACCGCGATCCCGAGCTGGATCAACCGATTGATCCGGAAGGCCCGAGCTTGCTTGAGCGTCCGCTGATGGATGTCTGGTTCAAGAATGCCAATACCGGTTTTGCAATTGGTGCCTACGGCACCTTCCTGCGTACCGATGATGGCGGCAAAACCTGGGAAGACCGTTCCTACGACATCGATAATCCCGATGGCTTCCATTACAACGCGATCACCGCCGTCAAGGGTGCCGGCCTGATGCTGGCTGGCGAAATGGGTACCCTGTACCGCTCGCCGGACTTCGGTGATACCTGGGAAACCCTGACCGATCTGCCCTATGACGGCTCCTGGTTTGGCGCTTCCGGTACCAGCAGCGATAACGTGGTTCTGGTCTGGGGCCTGCGTGGCAACATGTTCCGCTCCACCGACTTCGGTGACACTTGGGAGCAGGTCGAGCTGCTGACGCCGAACAACGGTCCGCTGGAAGCGACCCTGCTGGGTGGTGGTCTGTCCGGTGACGGCAAGCTGGTGGTCGTCGGTGCTGGCGGCGTTGTGCTGAGCAGTACTGATGGCGGCAACAGCTTTGACGTGATGACCCGTCCTGACCGTATCGCACTGGCTTCTGCCAAGGCGCTGGGTGACGGCGAACTGCTGCTGGTCGGTCAACATGGTGTCGCCACCATGCCGGCAAGCGCCTTGAAAGCTCACTGATAATAATTACAAGCCAGGAGAATCTGGATGTCTTTTGACCAGAGTAACGCACCATTCATGGAGCGGTTGGTATTTAATAACCGCCTTGCCGTGGTGATTATTTTCTCTCTCGTGTCCCTGTTTCTGGGGTATCAGGCGCTGCAGGTGCGACCCGACACCAGCTTTGCCAAGATGATCCCGCTGGAACATCCCTATATCGTCAACATGCTTGAGCACCAGAATGATCTGGCCAACCTCGGCAACTCGATCCGCATTGCGGTCGCCATCGAAGACGGTGATATTTTCAGCACCGAGTACATGGAGACGCTCAAGCAGATCAACGACGAAGTCTTCTTCCTGCCCGGTGTAGACCGTTCGAATCTGCGTTCGCTGTGGACGCCGAACGTGCGCTGGACCGAGGTAACCGAGTACGGTTTCGACGGTGGCCCGGTAACCAACCATCCGTCCTACACCAACGAGGAGGATCTGGAAGAGCTGCGTGCCAATGTCCTGAAATCCGGTGAGATCGGTCGACTGGTCGCGAACAACTTCAAGTCGAGCATCATCGAGGTGCCGCTGCAGGAGTTCTATCCCAATCCGGACAACCAGAGCGAGCTGTTGCGTCTGGACTACAAGCAGTTCTCGCACCTGCTGGAAGAGAAGATTCGTGATCGCTTCCAGTCCGAAAACCCGAACATCAAGATTCACATTGTCGGTTTCGCCAAGAAGGTGGGTGATCTGATCGATGGTCTGATCGGCGTTGTCGGCTTCTTCGGCATTGCGTTCGTCATTACCTTCGTTCTGCTGTACATGTTTACCTGGTGTATTCGCAGTACCGTCTCGGTACTGGTGACCACCGTGATTGCGGTGATCTGGCAGCTGGGTCTGATCAACCTGGTCGGTTTTGGTCTGGACCCGTATTCGATGCTGGTGCCGTTCCTGATCTTCGCCATCGGTATTTCCCACGGGGTGCAGAAGATCAACGGTATTGCCCTGCAGTCCGGTGGGGCGGATAACGCGCTGGTGGCGGCACGTCTGACCTTCCGTCAGCTGTTCCTGCCGGGCATGATCGCGATTCTGGCTGACGCGGTAGGCTTTATTACCCTTTTGGTCATCAAGATCGACGTGATCCACGAACTGGCAATCGGTGCATCCATCGGTGTTGCGGTGATCGTGTTTACCAACCTGATCATGCTGCCGGTCACCATTTCCTATCTGGGCATCAGCAAGAAGGCGGTTGAGCGCTCCAAGCGCGATGCGGTTCGCGAGCACCCGTTCTGGCGCTTCCTGTCCAACGTCGCTCATCCGAATGTGGCGCCCTGGATGGTCATCGTTGCTCTGGTCGCCGGTACTACCTGCTTCGTTTACCAGAAGAACAACATCAAGGTCGGTGACCTGGATGCCGGTGCGCCGGAGCTGCGTCCGGATTCGCGCTACAACAAGGACAACGATTTCATCATCCAGAACTACACCACCAGCTCCGACATTCTGGTTGTCATGGTTGCGACTCCGCCGGAGAAATGCTCTGCCTACGAAACCATGGAAGCGATCGATCAGCTGCAGTGGAAGATGCAGAACCTGGAAGGCGTGCAGTCGGCTGTGTCTCTGGTAACCGTCGCCAAGCAGGTGATCATGGGCTCCAACGAGGGCAACCTGAAGTGGCAGGGGCTGTCGCGTAACCAGGATGTGCTGAACAACGCCATCAGCCGTGCGCCGTCGGGCATGTTCAACGCGGCCTGTTCGCTGGCTCCGGTCATGGTCTTCCTGGATGACCACAAGGCTGACACCCTCAAGCGCGCCACGGCGGCCGTCGAAGAGTTCGCAGCCGAGTACAACACCGATGACATGGAGTTCAAGCTGGCGGCCGGTAACGCCGGTATCGAGGCGGCAACCAACGAGATCATCTCCAGCTCCGAACTGCTGATTCTGGTGCTGGTGTACATCTGGGTAGGTGTGATGTGCATGATCACCTTCCGTTCGCTGCCGGCGACCATCTGTATCGTACTGCCGCTGATCCTGACCTCGGTGCTCGGTAACGCGCTGATGGCCTTCCTCGGCATTGGTATGAAGGTGGCAACGCTGCCGGTTATCGCACTGGGCGTGGGTATCGGTGTGGACTACGGTATCTATATCTACAGCCGTCTGGAGAGCTTCCTGCGTCAAGGCATGCCGCTGCAGGAGGCCTATTACGAGACCCTGCGCTCCACTGGTAAGGCGGTACTGTTTACCGGTCTGTGTCTGGCGATCGGTGTCGCGACCTGGATCTTCTCTGCAATCAAGTTCCAGGCTGACATGGGTCTGATGCTGACCTTCATGTTCCTGGTCAACATGATCGGTGCGATGCTGCTGCTGCCGGCACTGGCGCGCTTCCTGATCAACCCGGAGAAGGTACGGAAGTCCAGCGGTAGCAAGCTGTCTCATTGATAGCTGACTGCTGTAAAGAAACCCGCCAACCGGCGGGTTTTTTTATGTCTTGGCGCCTGCTTTCAATCGCCGGTGCCACGGATTATTCGCCAGCCTGCACCAATACATCATGCATTCAATAAACTGTGTGACGAAATATTGCAGTGAAAATGCGGGCTTCTGCATTGATAACGTGATTAACAAAAGATAACCGTGAGCCGTTGGCGCCGCCTCCCCGTGCTCGTTACCATGGGCAGTCCCGTTCAATAACGGAAAGATGGATAACAATAAGGGGGAATGGTGTATGCGCGAGCCCACTCGTTGGCGCACTCAAACGACTCAACTGGCCTTTGCCATCGGCCAGCGGGCG
The DNA here is from genome assembly GCF_056859475.1 of Halopseudomonas sp. L-58. Classification (NCBI taxonomy): domain Bacteria; kingdom Pseudomonadati; phylum Pseudomonadota; class Gammaproteobacteria; order Pseudomonadales; family Pseudomonadaceae; genus Halopseudomonas; species Halopseudomonas sp. L-58. Next base: position 137,980 of record NZ_JBSXON010000075.1, on the reverse strand, counting down.
CAGTTCCGCAAGCAATCCTTTGCTGCACGTGTGCTCAAGGCCGCTGGCCTGGGCGCTGTACTGATGACCGCATCAATCACACCCGCTCTGGCTGCCGATACCGTTGCTGAAGCACCCAAGCCGGCGATCATGTCTGATCTGGCCAGTCACTCTCTGCTGCTGGATGTCGCGTCTGCCGGCGATCGTCTGGTGGCCGTGGGCAGCCGTGGCCATATTGTCTATTCGGATGATCAGGGGGCAAGCTGGACTCAGGCTGCGTCTCCGGTCCGCCAACTGCTGACGGCGGTGTATTTCGCCGATGCCAATAACGGCTGGGCAGTCGGCCACGATGGCGTGATCCTGCATTCCAGTGATGCCGGTGCCAGCTGGGAGCTGCAGTACCGTGACCCCGCCCTGGATGAAGCGGCCGATCCGGATGGCCCGGGCCTGCTTGAGCGCCCGCTGATGGACGTCTGGTTCCGTGATGCCAACACCGGTTTTGCCTTCGGTGCCTATGGTACTTACCTGCGCACCGATGACGCGGGCAAGACCTGGGAAGACCTGTCTTTCGACATCGATAACCCCGATGGCTTCCACTACAACGCGGTGACCGCCGTGCAAGGCACAGGCCTGTTCCTGGTTGGCGAGATGGGCACCATGTACCGTTCCCCCGACTTTGGTGACAGCTGGGAAACCCTGCAGACGTCGCCCTATGACGGTACCTGGTTCGGTACCGCCGGTACCGGTCTTGAAGGCCAGGTCGTAGTCTGGGGTTTGCGCGGCAACATGTACCGCTCGGCTGATTTCGGCGAAAGCTGGGAGCAGGTCGAGCTGCACACCCCGAACAACGGCCCGCTGGAAGCAACCCTGCTGGGTGGCAACCTGTCTGCTGACGGTTCGCTGTCGGTTGTTGGCGCCGGTGGCGTGGTAGTGACCAGCACCGATCATGGCAAGACCTTCAATGTTGCGGTTCGTCCGGACCGCGTTGCCCTGGCAACAGCCAAGCGCCTGCCAGACGGCGAGCTGGTGCTGGTCGGCCAGCAAGGCGTGGTCAAGGCGGCAGCCAACGGCCTGCCCGAAAACCAATAACAAACAGCTGCCAGGAGAGTCTGGATGTCCAAGCTTCATCAGGAAACGAGCGCTCCCTTTGTGGAACGCTTGATCTTCAACAATCGGATTGTTGTTCTTCTGCTGTTCGCGCTGCTGACCGTGTTCTTCGGTTATCAGGCTGCGCAGGTCAAGCCCGATACCAGCTTCGAGAAGATGATTCCTCTCAAGCATCCCTACATTGCCAACATGATCGCGCACGAGAACGATCTGCCGAACCTCGGCAACTCGATTCGCATCGCTGTCGAGATCAAGGATGGCGACATCTTCAGTACCGAGTACATGGAGACCCTCAAGCGGATCAACGACGAGGTGTTCTTCCTGCCCGGTGTTGACCGCTCCAACCTGCGCTCGCTGTGGACGCCGAACGTGCGCTGGACCGAGGTGACCGAATACGGTTTCGATGGTGGTCCGGTTGCCAATCGTCCGGCCTATCTGAGCGAGGCCGACCTGGAAGAGCTGCGCGAAAACGTGCTCAAGTCCGGTGAAATCGGTCGTCTGGTGGCGAACAACTTCAAGTCCACCATCATCGACATCCCGCTGCAGGAAGCGTATCCCAACCCGGAGAATCAGGGCGAACTGATTCAGCTCGACTACGGCGATTTCTCCCGTCAGCTGGAAGAGAAGATCCGCAGCGAGTTTCAGGGCGAGAACCCGAACATCCAGATTCACATTGTCGGCTTTGCCAAGAAGGTTGGTGACCTGATCGACGGCATCATCAAGGTAGTGATGTTCTTCGGTGCTGCGCTGCTGATCACCTTTGTTCTGCTGATGATGTTCACCCGCTGCCTGAAAAGCTCGATCACCACACTGGTGTGCTCGGTTATCGCGGTGGTCTGGCAGCTTGGCTTGCTGCGTACCCTGGGCTTTGGTCTGGACCCGTACTCGATTCTGGTTCCGTTCCTGGTATTTGCCATCGGTATTTCCCACGGTGTGCAGATCATCAATGGCATGGCGATCGAGTACACCAACGCCGATGACAGCCAGACCGCTGCCCGTCGCGCGTTCCGTGCACTGTACATCCCGGGCATCGTTGCACTGATTTCAGATGCGGTCGGCTTCGTAACCCTGCTGCTGATCGAGATCGAGGTCATCCGTGAGCTGGGTATCGCAGCGTCCGTGGGTGTGGGTGTGATCATCCTGACCAACCTGATGCTGCTGCCGATCCTGATGTCCTACATCGGTATCAGCCGCAAGGCGGTCGAGCGCAACCGCAACATGGCCAACCGTCCGCAAGGCCTGTGGCTCGGTGTTGCCAAGTTTGCTCATCCGACGGTCGCGCCGATTTCGGTCGTGCTGGCCATCATCGCCTTCGGCTTTGGTATCTATCACGGCAAGAACGTGGCCATCGGCGACCTGGATCCGGGTGCTCCGGAGCTGCGTGCCGACTCGCGCTACAACCTGGATAACCAGTTCATCATCGAAAACTATTCCACCAGCTCCGACATTCTGGTGGTCATGGTCAAGACGCCAGACGAGATGTGCTCGGCCTACGAGACCATGGAGGCCATCGATCAGCTGGAATGGCGGATGAACAACCTGGAAGGCGTCCAGTCGGCGGTATCGCTGGTGACGGTAGCCAAACAGGTGATCATGGGTAACAACGAGGGCAACCTGAAGTGGCAAACCCTCTCGCGTAACCAGGACAACCTGAACAACGCCATCAGCCGTGCGCCGTCGGGCATGTTCAACTCGGCCTGCTCGCTGGCTCCGGTCATGATCTTCCTGGACGATCACAAGGCAGACACCCTGAAGCGGGCGACCGCAGAAGTGGAAGCGTTCGCTGCCGAGTACAACACCGAGGACATGCAGTTCCTGCTGGCTGCCGGTAATGCCGGTATCGAAGCGGCGACCAACGTCGTGATCGAAGCGTCCCAGACCAAGATGCTGCTCACCGTATACGCGGTGGTCATCCTCATGTGTCTGATTACCTTCCGTTCGATCCGCGCGGTGCTGTGTATCATCATCCCGCTGGCCCTGACCTCGGTTCTGGCCAACGCCCTGATGGCATTCCTGGGCATCGGCGTGAAGGTGGCAACGTTGCCGGTGATTGCGCTCGGTGTGGGTATCGGTGTCGACTACGGCATCTATATCTACAGCCGTTTGGAAACCTATCTGCGTCAGGGCCTGCCGCTGCAGGAGGCCTACTATGAAACCCTGAAGACCACGGGTAAGGCCGTGACCTTCACCGGCTTCACCCTGGCCATTGGTGTGGCGACCTGGATTTTCTCCGCGATCAAGTTCCAGGCCGACATGGGTATCCTGCTGACCTTCATGTTCCTGTGGAACATGTTCGGCGCACTCTGGCTGCTGCCGGCACTGGCTCGCTTCCTGATCCGTCCGGAGAAGCTGCGTAGCTGAGTAGTTTGAGCTGCACAAAAAAACCGCCTTCGGGCGGTTTTTTTGTGGGGGGCGGTTCAACGCTGAGTTTCGAGATAAACGCATCTGTTGGAGGTCGTTGCTCAGCGGTCCGGGGAGGGCAGGGGTAATGCTGTAACTGGGAAGAGATAATTCGAGTAGCAGAGCTGTTTGCCGAGTTGCCGCGATCCTCATTTTTCGCCTTTCCTGGCGAGCCAAGGGGGACCGCTTGCCCGGCCCCCCTTAGCAATCCCCCCGGGCACCCGGCTACGCGGCCCTGCGGGTTCGCTGCGTTGCTCGGTCTGGCGGGGGCCGGCAGAACTCGTCGCTACGCTCCTCAAACAGGCTGCCGTCCTTCTTCCCGCCAGCCCTGCGCTACTCGCCCGCGTAAACGGGACTAACCCCGATGCACACTCGACCATCGGTGCCGTATTGGACCGACAGTAGGGAGGCTCAGTTAATGAGATTCGATGATCTGCCAAGGCAGACCTTGTTGGGCGTCGATACGACAAACCAAGGTTTGTCTGCGTTACACATCCGGATATAACGGCTCTATTGCATTTTCACCCAGCGCTTCGGCCTCGCGCTGGCGGGCTTGGGTTACCTTGCGAACGGCGCGCCAGAGCGGTTTTCCGCGCCAGGCGTGTTCGGTCTGGCCAAACAGACAGCCGTTCAGGTCATCCAGCGCATCGGCAAGGATGGGGTGGGCGTGGCTGAGGGCGATGAGGTCGCTTTCCTGCTGCTTGGCCCAGTGCTCCAATGCCTTGCGGGCCTCGGCAGGCTGGTTGTGACGACAGGCTGTTTGCAGGTCGGCCAGCGGATTCCCGGCCTGATCGGCTTCGAGATTGACCGTATCTTCGCCCAGCTCATCGAGGGCGATCAGGGCACGTCGGGCGGTGCGCAGCTGCAGCAGCGCCCAGCCCAGTGCCGCCAGCAGCAATGCGGTAGCAAGCTGCCACGGCCAGAGCAGTGGCAACTCGCCGGCGGGTTGGCTGGGGTAGGGGGCACTGGTGTCGTTAAAGCTGCTGTTGCCGCGAACCGTCAGGGTTACGGCGTCGAGCTCGGACACTTCCAGCTGGTCGGTGGTGGTGTTCCACCATTGCACACGGATCGCCGGCACGGTGAAACGTCCTGCGTGACGCGCCACCACCGCCGAGCTTTCCTGGCGCAGCCCCAGTATGCCGTTGCTCGACAGTTGGTTCTCCAGCTGGGGCTGGTCGCTATATTGGCGCAGCTCGTCTTGGTCATTGGTCAGGGTATTGAGTTCAGGCAACTGGGTTGCGGTTAGCCCGTCCGCCTGGATCGACAGGGTTCTTGTCAGCGGCTCTCCGCGGGTCAGCTCGGTACTCGGATCAGGCTGCCAGTTCTGGCTCAGCCTGACCTGTCTGGCGGGAAGCCAGGGAACGCCTGCAGGGTAGGTGGCGGGGATGGATTTGACGGTCAGTTGCTGGCTCGGCGATCGCAGCTGAATAAAGCGGGCGTTATGGGTTCCGGGTTGGCCTTCGGAGGCGCGCGGCGGCACCGCGGTGGCGCTGAACAGTTGGGAGGGAATGTCCAGTGTGCCGCTGTGCTGCGGATAGATGGCATAGCGGACCTCAATGACACCGTGGATGACGCCGTTGATCTCCTGCTCGTAGGTTTTGGGCGCGCCGAGCGTCTCAACGCGGGCATCGGGTATTTCCAGCCCGCTGAGGGTCGAGTCGTCGTACAGCGAGACCGAATGGTAGATACGCAGGGTCAGCAGCACCTGGGCCTGAACATAGGGCGTGCGGGTATCCAATTCACTGTCGATGAAGATCGGCGCAATGTCGGATGGACTGATATCGCGAGCCTGCTCGGCGCTCAGCACGCGCAGGGTAACCGGCTCGCTGCGCTCATCGGCCAGTTGCAGCGGAGGAATCACCACAAAGCCGGTGCGCAGCGGCATCAGGCGCACGATCCAGCGGGTCACCGGCAGGCTGCGTCCGTTGATGGTACTGACCAGATTGAGCTTGCGGCTGGATTCGATCCTGAAGTGTTGCTCCAGCGGAGTCAGGTCCGGCGCATCATCGCGCTTTGCCAGAGTGCTTTCCAGGGTCAGTTCCAACGGTTGCCCTTCGATCAACTGGGTGCGATCCACACTTGCCTGCAAAGCCGCGAAAGCGGGCAGACCGATGGTTAGCAGTAGCAGGGTGAAAAGCAGCTGGCGCATCATCGAGGGCGTCCGTCGTTTTGTTGCAGGTGCTGATACAGGAACTTGCGACGCAGCAGCTCAGCAGGGTTATCGGGTATGTCCCGCAGCCATTGTTGCACAGCCTGGCGCTGTTCGATCTGTCGCCGACCGCCGGCACCGCCGCCCATGACGGTGCTGTCGCCGTTCTCCAGCTCCGGACTGTCGATCAGTTCCCCGGCAACCGCTGGTTCACTGCTGCTGCCCGTGCTTTCGGCATTGTTCGCGGAGCTGCTGGCGGAGCTTGCGGATATACCGGTCTGGGCGCCGGGTTTGTCGGCATCGGCTGCGCTGGCGTTCGATACGCCGGCACCGTCTTCGGTGTCGCTGCTGCGATTGCCGCTGCCAGCGCCGGTTTCGGGTTGCGGCGCAGACTCTGTCCCGTCGGGTGCGGTCTGTTCGGTTTTCTGTTCTGCCAGATAGGCTTCAACCCGCTCGCGGTTGTGACGTGCTGCGGTATGGTCGGGTGCCCGTGTCAGTGTCTGTTCGAAGGCCGCGAGCGCGGCGGGGTAGTCGCCAGCGAGCGCCAGGGCGGTACCGTGGCTGAAATGCAGTTCCGCATTGTCCGGCTGCTGCTCGGCCAGCGTGCCCCAGACCTCTGCCGCTCCGGCGTAGTCGCCGCTCTCAAGCAGGGCATGGGCTCGCCACTGCGGGTCTTCGAAGCGTGCTGCCGCGTCCGCTGCCCGTCCCTCGGCCATCATGGCTGCGGCCTGCTGGTCGGGTCGTAACCACAGATCGGCCCAGCTCATTGCAGAGGCCGGCGGTGGCAGCCAGATGGCGCAGAACATCAGCAGCAGCCAGCCACGGCGTGCGCCAAGGGCCACTAGTGGCAGTAGAAGCAGCACAAGCCAGTAGCCCTGGTCGCTGCGCTGACGTTGTTCGGCGCTCGCCTGTTGCGCTGCCTGCTCGCTGTTGAGCAGTTGGGTCATATCACTGTCATCCAGAGTCATGCGGGCGTAGCGTCCGCCATGCGAGTAGGCGAACTCGGCCAACTCGGGTTCATTCAGACGTGGCAGCAGGATGCGCCCCTTGTCGTCGCGCATGAAGCCGCCCTCTGCCAGTGGTACCGGTGCGCCATCGGCAGTTCCGATGCCAATGACCTGCAGACTGTCGCCCAAGCGCTCGGCGGCCAGTTCAAGACGAGCGCGGTCAAGGTCCTCGATACCGCTGGTCAGCAACAATACCTGAGTGGCGCTGTCACCTTGTTCATTGCGCAGGCTGGCGGCCAGCAACAGGGCCTGGTCGGCCTGCTGGCCCCGAACCGGCATGATGTCGGGATGCAGGGCGTCGAGCAGATTGATCAGCGTGCGGTGATCTCGAGTCAGCGGTGCGACCAGGTGAGCACTGCCGGCGTAGGCAACAAGCGCTGCCCGGCGGTCGGGGTAACGCTCCAGAATGTCGCGAATCTTGCGTTTGGCGCGCTCCAGCCGCGTCGGTTGCAGGTCATTGGACAGCATGCTGCGCGACACCTGCAGCACCAGGATCAGGCTGCTGCTGTCTTCACGTTGTACGCCGTCGGTTGACTCCCAGGCCGGGCCGGCGAGGGCGATCAGACCCAGTGTCCAGACGGCGGCCAGCAGCAGATAGCGGCCGATGTAATGCCGGCCCGGCTGACCCTCTACCAGCGCCTTGCGCATCGCCGTCGGCAGCAGACTGTCCCAGCCCGAGCGTTGACGGCGATGGCGGTACAGGTACCAGCACAACGCCAGGATCGGCACTATGCCGAGCAACCAGAGCGGGCGCAAAAAGGTGAAGGGCAGCATGGGTTCAGTCGGCATGCAGCCTCCGGCGCAGCGAGGGGCTGCTCCACAACAGGCTGATCAGTAGCGCGATGGCCAGCGGCCAATGGTAAAGCGGCAGTGCCTGGCGAGTCGCCGGGCCACTGCGCAGGCTGGGTTCAAGCTGCTCGATGCGCTCGACGGCGCTCGCCAGCGAGGCGCTGTCGCGCACTCTGAAGTAGGCGCCGTCGGTAATCTTGGCGATTTCCTGCAGGGTTGGTTCATCCAGATCGCTGGCCGGATCGGCATTGCCCTCGAGCAGACTCATCAGATCCGTGTTGCCCTGACTTTCAGCGCCGACGCCGATGGTGAAGATCCGAATATGCTCGTCAGCGGCAAGTCTTGCGGCCTGAATCGGCGATATGCTGCCGGCGGTATTGGCGCCATCGGTTACCAGCAGCAACACCCGGCTGTTGGTTGGCTGTTCCATCAGGCGCTTGATGGCCAGGCCAATGGCATCGCCAATGGCGGTATCGCGCCCGGCCAGGCCGATAAAGGCTTCATCCAGCCATTGCCGGACGCTGTGCAAATCGTATGTCAGCGGGGACTGCACGTAGGCGCGGGTACCGAACAGGATCAGACCGATGCGGTCACCGGTGCGCTGTTCGATCAGCGCATCAAGCCAGTGCTTGACCACGCTGAGTCGGTCGCTGGGCTGGTCATCCAGGCGCATGTCACGGGTGTCCATGCTGGCTGACAGATCCACCGCCAGCATCATGTCGCGGCCGCTGCTCGGGGGCGGCAAGGGGGCGCCGAGCAGTTGCGGGCGAGCCGCCGCCAGCACCAGCAGCAGCCAGATCAGAATGAGCGGTGCGGAGCGTCGATGGGTGCCCGCAGCGGAGAGTTGGGCGGCATTCAGCCTCTGCAGACGTGCCAGAAAGGCGATCTGCAGCGCGGCCTCTGGCCGTTTTGCCGGCGGCAGCACCCAGCGCAGCAGCCATGGCAGCGGCAGCAGCAGAAGACTCGCGGGCCAGGCCAGTTCAAACATGATTGTGCCTTATCCAGCGCAGCAGCTCGCGTTGCAGGACGCGGCGATCAGCAACACTGAGGTGGGCATCGGCCTGGTACAGGGTGCCACCAAGTGGTGCCAGCACGTCGGCCCGCGGCTTGGGGTAGTGCTGGCACAGGTAGCTGACCCAGGCGTTGCCATACAGCCGGGTAGCGGCAACCTCGCCGCGGCTTTTCAGATGGCGCTTGAGCTGGGTGTTGAGTGCGGCCAGCCAGTCGTGATCCGAGAGGTCGTCGGCAATTTCCCAAAGAATGCGCTGGGCCTTGAGCCGCCTGCGTTGCCGGCGCCGGTTCAGCAGTATCGCCAGTGGTGAGAGGATGACCAGCAGCAACAGCAGCAGGGCGAGCGCGATCCAGCCCGGCGCCGGGGGCCACCAGCTGATCGGGGGCGGCAGGGCGGGCAGCAGCAGGCTGCCTTCCAGCGGGCTGGTCATGTCTGCGGCGCCTTTGGCAGGCTGCCGAAGTTGTCGCGCAGTTGCTCGTGGGCGGGTGACCGGGTGTCCAGCGGCAGCAGACTGCAGCGCAGGCGGCGAGCGAGTCTGAGCCAGGCCTGGCGCTGGGACTGGAACTGGGCGGTGTAGGCTTCACGCAGCGAGGTGTCGCCGCTGTTGAGGGTCAGCCGTTGTTCTCCCTGGACAAAATCCAGTGCACCGTTGGCGGGTAGCTCGCTGTCGAGCGGATCAAATACCGGCAGCAGGATCAGGTCGTTGTGACCGGCCAGCGGCACCAGCAGGCTCTGGTTCAGACCATCGATGGCAGCGTGATCACAGACGATGTACAGGATGCTGCCCGGACGAATGATTTCCCGACTATGGCGTAGCGCCAGATTGAGCGCCTCGGAAGCCGGCTCAAGCGGTTCCGAAGGTTCAGGTGTCAGCAGGTGATTGGCCTGAACCAGCAGCTGCAACAGTTGGAGCAGAGCCTTGCGGTCGCGCCGTGGACGTACCTCGTGGCATTGTCCGGGGCCAAACACCATGCCACCAACTCGATCGTGGTGTGCCAGTGCCGTCCAGGCGATCAGGGCGCAGGTTTCTGCGGCCAGTACCGATTTGAGGCAGCGCTGGCTGCCGAAGAACAGCCGGGGACTCTGCTCGCCGATCAGGAACACCGGGCGTTCACGTTCTTCGTTGAATACCTTGGTGTGCACCTTCTGGCTGCGTGCGGTTACCCGCCAGTCGATGTTGCGAATGTCATCGCCCGGCAGGTAGGCGCGAACCTGATCAAAGTCGACCCCTCGGCCACGCAGGCGCGAGTTTTGCTGACCGGTCTGCCGGCCGCTGCGTACCGGGCGGGTGAACAGGGGCAGCTCGTGGCAATGTCGGCGTGTCGCCAGCAATGCGTCGAGGCTGGTGTGCAGGGCCGGATCAAGGTTGACCGTCATGGTTCAGACAACAGGGACCGAGTCGATAAGCAGGTTGATCGCCTGGTCACTGTCGATGCCGGCTGCTTCGGCTTCAAAGCTCAGCAGAACCCGGTGACGCAGCACATCGTGGGCAATTGCCTGCACATCCTCCGGACTGACGAAATCACGGCCGGCCAGCCAGGCGTGGGCGCGGGCGCAGCGATCAAGGGCGATGGTGCCGCGCGGACTGGCACCCATTTCGAGCCATTCGGCCAACTGCGGGTTGTACTGGTCAGGGCGTCGGGTCGCCATCACCAGCTGGATGAGGTATTCCTCCACCGCCTCGGCCATAAACAGGTCCAGTACCTCCTGGCGGGCGGCCAGAATGCTTTGCTGGGTGATGCGCTCGGCCATTTTCGGTTCGTCGCCGCGCGCTTCGCCGCGGGCCAGTTGCAGGATCTGACGCTCCAGCGCCGCATCCGGAAAGCCGATCCGCACGTGCATCAGAAAGCGGTCAAGCTGTGCCTCAGGGAGCGGGTAGGTGCCTTCCTGCTCGATCGGGTTCTGGGTCGCCATCACCATGAACAGCTCGGGCAAGGCGTAGGTCTGGCGACCGATGCTGACCTGACGCTCGGCCATTGCCTCAAGCAGCGCCGACTGGACCTTGGCCGGAGCACGGTTGATTTCGTCAGCCAGTACCAGGTGATGAAAAATTGGCCCTTGCTGGAAACTGAAGGTGGTGGTTTCCGGGTGGTATACCTCGGTGCCGGTGATGTCGGCCGGCAGCAGATCCGGGGTGAACTGGATTCGATGAAAATCCGCTTCGATGCCTTCGGACAGGGCCTTGATCGCCTTGGTCTTGGCCAGACCGGGCGCACCTTCGACCAGCACGTGGCCGCCGGCGAGCAGGCTGATCAGCATGCGATCGATCAGATGCTCCTGGCCGAAAATGTGCTGGCCCATAAAGGCCTTCAACTGCAGCAGGGATTCCCGATGGGTCATGTGTTATCCGTTGTCCTGGTTCACTGGCTGGCGTCAGTGTACGTCACTTTAACGAAATCCCTTTGGTCTAGACTATCCTCTGATCACAATTAATCCGGCGCAGCAGGTTGCGGCCCTCGGGCACCGATCTGCCAGACGCCTCAGATACACCCCGCGATTCGGGAGGTCGGCAAGATGGCGTTGATCATGGCCAGCTCCAAGCAGGCATTTATCGATTCATTGACCGAGCGTTTGCGCGCGCTGGTCGGCAAGGCCGACCGTGACAGCATCGGCCTGTTCTGCAACAACTTCTTCGGCATCGCCTCCCACGCCGAACTGGCCTCGCGTCAGGATCATGACCTGCTCGGCTGCACCCTTTCTGCCTGGCGCTTCCTGCAGAACCTGCCCGGGGGTGAGGTAAAGCTGCGCGTGTTCAACCCCGATACCCAGCAGCATGGCTGGCAGAGCACCCATACGGTGGTGGAAGTGGTGCACCGCGACCTGCCGTTTCTGGTCGACTCGGTGCGCATGGAGCTCAACCGTCAGGGCTATGCGATTCACAACCTCTATAACAGCATCATGACGGTGGTGCGCGACGAGGGCGGCAAGCTTGTTCAACTGCTGCCGGGCGGCAGCGAGGCGAAGGGCGGTCGTGCCGAGTCGGTAATGTATGTCGAGATCGACCGCGCGACCACCAACGCGGATTTGCGCACCTTGCAAGATGGTCTGCTCGAAGCATTGAGCAACGTCCGGGCGACGGTAAAGGACTTTCCGGCCATGCGCGAGCGGGTACTTGAACTGATCGCCATGCTGGGCAGCCGCAAGCGCCAGTATTTCGCAAGGGAAGAGCGCACCGAGGCGGTGGCGTTTCTCGAGTGGCTGCTGGATGACCACTTCACCTTCCTCGGCTATGAGTGCTTCGCGATCAATGAGGGGTTGCCGCAACAGCAGCTGGGGCTGCGCACCGGAGCGAGCCTGGGCGCACTGGCACTGAATCCGCGAGACGAAAGTGTGCAGGATTTGCCGGAGCAGGTGATCCGTTACCTGCAGGCGCCGCTGCTGCTGTCGTTCGCCAAGGCATCGCAGCTCAGCCGGGTGCACAGACCGGCCTACCCGGACTATGTCTCGGTACGCGAGGTCGATTCGGACGGTCGGGTCGTTCAGGAACACCGTTTCATGGGGCTCTACACCTCGCGGGTGTATTCGGCGCTGGTCGACAATATCCCACACGTGCGCCGCAAGGTCGCGCACGTGCGTTCTGTCTCCGGGTTTCTGCCGCGCAGTCATCTGGCCAAGGAACTGGAGCAGGTGCTGCAGGTGCTGCCGCGCGATGACCTGTTTCAGATGTCGGTCGACGAACTGGCCCAAACCTCGCTCAATATCGTGCAGATGCAGGAGCGCAACCAGATACGCCTGTTCCTGCGGCGCGGCAATTACGGGCGCTTCTATTACGCCCTGGCGTTCGTGCCACGCGATGTCTACTCGACCGATATCCGCCTGAAGATTCAGACGGTGCTGATGGAGCGGCTGCAGGCGAGCGAAAGCGAGTTCTGGACCTATTTTTCCGAATCCATTCTGGCGCGTACCCAGTTTATTCTGCGCGTTGACCCGACTAAAAATCCGGATATCGACCCCGTGAAAATTGAACAGGAAGTGGTGCGCGCCTGCCGTAACTGGCAGGACGAGTTTCGTGACCGGCTGCTGGAAAGCATGGGGGAGGCGCGTGCCACTGACGTGCTGGCCCATCTCGGGGACGGCTTCCCGCCGGGCTACAGTGATCGTTTTACCCCGGCGACCGGTGTCGTCGACCTGCAAACGCTGCTGGAGCTGACGCCTGAGTCGCCGCTGGCGATGAGCTTCTATCAGCCTCTGGCCCAGCAGCAGGGCATTCTGCACTGCAAGCTGTATCATCTCAGCGATTCTCTGCCGCTGTCGGATGTGATTCCGGTGCTTGAGAATCTGGGGCTGCGGGTGCTTGGCGAGTTTCCCTTCCGCATTACCCAGGCCGATGGCACCGCTTTCTGGATTCACGACTTCGAGTTTACCTTCGTCGGCGGCGCAACCCTGGACATCCAGGAAGCCAACGAACTGTTTCGTGACGCGTTCAAGGCCGTCTGGTCCGGTCAGGCAGAGAATGACGGGTTCAATCGTCTGGTATTGCTGGCGGGCCTGCCCTGGCGTGATGTGGCCCTGTTGCGTGCCTATGCCCGCTACCTGAAACAGATCCGCCTGGGCTTCGAACTGCCCTATATCGCCAGTACCCTGGTTGCCCATGCCGACATTGCACGCGAACTGGTGCGCCTGTTCCGCACCCGCTTTTATCTGGCCCGCAAGCTGAGTGCCGAGGATCTTGGCGAAATGCAGCAGAAGCTTGAGCGGGCCGTTCTCGGTGCGCTGGACGAGGTCGCCGTGCTGAATGAAGACCGTATCCTGCGCCGCTACCTGGACCTGATCAAGGCAACCCTGCGCACCAACTTCTACCAGCCGGACGCCAACGGCCAGAGCAAGGATTACCTCAGTCTCAAGTTTGATCCCTCGGCGATTCCCGAGTTGCCGCTGCCCCGTCCGATGTTCGAAATCTTTGTTTATTCGCCGCGGGTGGAAGGGGTTCACCTGCGTGGCGGCAAGGTCGCCCGCGGCGGTCTGCGCTGGTCGGATCGGGAGGAGGACTACCGTACCGAGGTGCTCGGGCTGGTGAAGGCGCAGCAGGTCAAGAATGCGGTCATCGTGCCGGTTGGTGCCAAGGGTGGATTCGTTCCGCGCCGGCTGCCTTCGGGTGGCACGCGCGACGAGGTCCAACAGGAGGCGATCGCCTGCTACCGGCTGTTCATTCAGGGTCTGCTGGATATTACCGACAACCTGGCCGACGGCAAGGTGGTGCCGCCGCCCAACGTGGTTCGTCACGACGCCGATGATCCGTACCTGGTGGTGGCGGCAGACAAGGGCACGGCAACTTTCTCGGATATAGCCAACGAGATCGCCGCCGGCTACGGTTTCTGGCTCGGTGATGCCTTCGCCTCCGGCGGCTCGGCGGGCTATGACCACAAGAAAATGGGTATTACCGCCCGCGGTGCCTGGGTGTCGGTGCAGCGGCACTTCCGGGAGCTGGGCATCAATGTGCAGACCGATCCGATCAGCGTGATCGGCATCGGAGATATGGCCGGCGACGTCTTCGGCAACGGCCTGCTGCAGTCGCGCACGCTCAAGCTGGTGGCGGCATTCAATCACCAGCATATCTTTATCGACCCGGAGCCGGATCCCGAGCGCAGCTTTGCCGAACGTGAGCGCCTGTTCAGCCTGCCTCGCTCGAGTTGGGCAGACTATGATCGCGACCTGATTTCCGAAGGCGGCGGGGTATTTTCTCGCAGCCTCAAGCAGATCACCCTAACGCCGCAGATGCGTGAACGTTTTGCGATCAGTGCCGAACGGCTGACCCCGACCGAGTTGATTCAGCAACTGCTCAAGGCGCCGGTTGACCTGATCTGGAATGGCGGCATTGGTACCTATGTGAAAGCCAGCAGCGAGACCCACGCCGATGTCGGAGACAAGGCCAACGATGCGCTGCGGGTCAACGGGCGTGACCTGCGTTGCCGGGTCGTGGGTGAGGGCGGCAACCTGGGGCTGACCCAGTTGGGGCGAATCGAATACTGCCTCCATGGCGGCGCGCTCAACACCGACTTTATCGACAATGCTGGCGGCGTTGACTGCTCCGACCACGAGGTCAATATCAAGATTTTGCTCAACGAAGTGGTCGCCGCCCAGGACATGACCGCCAAACAGCGCAACAGGCTGCTGGCCAGCATGACCGACTCGGTAGCCGAGCTGGTGCTGGGCAACAACTACAAGCAGACCCAGGCCATCAGCCTGGCCCAGCGCCAGGCCGCGCAGACCATGGGGGAATACCAGCGGTTCATCAGCGCGATGGAAGGCAGCGGCAAGCTCAATCGTGCCCTGGAGTTCCTGCCCGAAGACGACCAGCTGGCCGAGCGCAAGGCCAGCGGCAAGGGGCTGACCCGCGCCGAGCTGTCGGTGCTGATCTCCTACTCCAAGGCGGATCTCAAGGAGGCGCTGGTTGCCTCAGACGTACCCGAAGATGCATACCTTGCGCGCGAGCTTGAAACCGCCTTCCCGCCGGTGCTGCTCAAATCCTGGCGCGACGCGCTGGGTCGCCATCGTCTGCGCCGCGAGATCGTCGCCACCCAGCTGGCCAATAATCTGGTCAACCATATGGGGATCACCTTTCTGCGACGGCTGGAACAGTCGACCGGTGCCGCTGCTGCCGATATCGCCCGGGCCTGGGTTGTTGCCCGCGACGTGTTCGAGCTGCAGACGCATTTTGCCGGTATCGAGGCGCTGGATTACCAGGTTTCGGCAGAGGTACAGCTTGAGCTGATGGAAGAGCTGATGCGACTTGGTCGCCGGGCAAGCCGCTGGTTTATTCGTAACCGGCGCAGCGAGCTGTCACCCGAGCGCGAGGTGGCACACTTCGGGCCTTGCGTGCGAACACTGGCAGAACGCTTCGATCAGTTGCTGGAAGGGGATGTGCGGCAGCTCTGGGATGATCGCTATCAGCACTACGTCGATGAAGGAGTGCCCGAAGCCATCGCTCGGGTGGTCGCCGGAACCGGCCATGCCTACACGCTGCTTGGCATTGTTGAAGCCGCCGATGCAACCGGGCAGAATGCCGAGCGCGTTGCGCAGGTATTTTTCGCGCTCGGCTCCCAGCTTCAACTTCCCTGGTTCAGTCAACAGGTGGCCGGCTTGCAGGTGGATAACCACTGGCAGGCGCTGGCGCGTGAAAGCTATCGGGATGATCTCGACTGGCAGGCACGCAGCATGACCGTTGCTGCTCTGCAGGGCGGCGATGCGTCAACACCGGTGGAGGCACTGGTGGCTGAATGGGTCGATCGCAATCAGTCGATGGTGCTGCGCTGGCAGGCCATGCTGGGTGAACTCAGGAGCGCCGGTGCCGGTGATTACCCCATAGTGGCGGTGGCGATGCGCGAGTTGCTGGATTTGGCCCAGCATGCCCGTCTCACCTCTCAGGACAATGAATGCAGCAACTGATAATCGATCTGGCGTTACCCGCCGAGCGCTACCTGGCCTGGTATCAGGGCCGCGCCGAGCGGGTGTTGATGTACAGCCGTGATGGCCGGCGTGTGAGTTTGCCGGCCCATCACCTGCGGCCCTTCCTGACCCATCAGGGGGTTTACGGCAGTTTTCTCATGCAATTTACCGATGACGGCAAATTGCTCAAGCTGGAGCGTCTGGCCGGCTGAGCCTGGGCGCCTGATTCAGGTATACTCTGCAGCCTGATTTTCTGCCCCTGGATGCCCGCCATGTACGATCTGCTTCGCTCGCTGATGTTCCGCCTGCCCGCGGAAACCTCCCACGACCTTGCACTGGACATGATCGGCGCCGCCGGGCGGCTGCGACTGGCCGAGAAGCTGGTGCGCCCGGTACCGGCTCAACCGGTAGAGGTGATGGGGCTGACCTTTGACAACCCGGTCGGGCTGGCTGCCGGACTGGACAAGAACGCGGTTGCCGTCGACGGCATGGCAGCAATGGGCTTCGGCTTTCTGGAGGTCGGTACGGTCACGCCGCGGCCGCAACCAGGCAACCCCAAGCCGCGCCTGTTCCGTCTGCCCGAGCAACTGGCAATCATCAACCGCTTCGGATTCAACAACGAAGGCGTTGATGCCATGCTGGAGCGTCTGGCCGGTGTGCGCTACCAGGGTGTGCTGGGTATCAATATCGGCAAGAACGCGGTGACGCCCGTCGAGAACGCCGTTGACGATTATCTCTACTGTCTGCGCAAGGTCTATGACCGTGCCAGTTACGTCACCGTCAACCTGTCGTCACCCAATACTCCCGGTCTGCGTACCCTGCAATACGGCGAGACCCTGAAGGTGTTGCTTGGCCAGATCAAGCAGTGCCAAAAGGTGCTGGCCGAGGAGCGTGGCCGTTATGTGCCGATTGCCATCAAGATTGCGCCGGACATGACCGCTGATGAGGTGGCCCTGGTTGGTGCAACGCTACTGGCAGAGGGAATGGATGCCGTGATCGCGACCAACACCACGCTGGATCGCAGTGCGGTAGCCGATTCACCTTATGCCAGTGAGGCTGGTGGCTTGTCCGGTGCGCCGCTGACCGATATGTCGACCGAGGTAATCCGCCTGCTGGCCGCCGAGCTGAAAGGGCAGATGCCGATCATTGGCGTGGGCGGTATCTTCAGTGGTGCCGATGCAGCCGACAAGATCGCCGCCGGAGCCAGCCTGGTCCAGCTTTACAGCGGGTTTATCTATCGTGGGCCGGAATTGATTCGTGAATGTGCGGATGCCATTGCGGTCATGCCCCGGTGAAAATGGAAGCCCCCGCAGAGCGGGGGCTGGGTGGGCCTTCCAGAGGCCCGGCGCTATGGGCAAGCGCCCTTGGGAAAGATGAGTTGACTGACTGGGAGTCTAGCCTACGGCATGCATCTCGTTGAGTCGGTGCACGCCGGAAATACCGGTAAAGCCATCCCAACGGTCCGCGCGGCCTTCACGCCAACCATTGATCCAATTCTGTCTGGTAGAGGGATTGTTGAAAGGGCAGGTGTCTTGGGATTTGCCGCTCACTCCGTGCTGGTAACCACGCTGAAATGCTCGTTCCATCGGATCACGCTTGAGTCTTCTCATAGGGTAGCGTCCTCGTGTGGTATGACATTGTGGAACAGTCGAACCGTCGATCCGTTCCAAGGTAGCGCGTAGCCAGTGTTTGTCTACGCTGCAGGGAAGCCGGTCGAAAAAGGTGTATTGGACCCGGCTTCTAATAGGGTCACCGCTCAAGTCATACCCTGTTGTACCCTATCGGTCGTCACCGCTACAAAGACCGATTTGGCATACCTGAGGCAGCTGGTTAGCTGTCACTGAAATATAAACGTCATCGTATTCCGGAAATCAACGACATGCGCGAGATCCTTGAATTTTTTGTTACCTGTCCGAAGGGTGTGGAGGGTCTGCTGCGCGATGAAGTGCTCGCATTGGGCGCCGATGCTGCCAAGGAAACCGTTGCCGGTGTCTCAGTGCAGGGCGATATCGAACTCGGTTACCGCCTGTGTCTGTGGTCGCGCCTGGGCAACCGGGTACTGCTGGTGCTCAAGCGCTTTTTGGCTGGCACGGCCGAGGACCTGTATGCCGGCGTGCAGCTTATCGACTGGCGCGATCACCTGGCGGTGGATGGCACCCTGGCGATTGATTTTACCGGCACTCTGGCGGGGGTAGACAACACGCACTTCGGTGCGCTCAAGGTCAAGGATGCGATCGTCGACCAGCTGCGTCGCCCTGACGGTACCCGGCCCGGCGTCGACAAGGTACGGCCGGATCTGCGCATCAACGCCCATTGTCACCGTGGCGAAGTTCAGCTGGCGCTGGACCTGTCTGGTGCCAGTCTGCACCAGCGCGGCTACCGTCTTCAGCAGGGTGCGGCGCCGCTCAAGGAGAACCTGGCGGCGGCCATTCTGATCCGTGCGGGCTGGCCGGCGCTGGCCGAGGCTGGCGGTGCGCTGACCGATCCGATGTGCGGTTCGGGTACTTTTCTGGTGGAAGCGGCGTTGATCGCGGCCGATGTTGCCCCCAACCTGCAGCGCGAGCACTGGGGCTTCAGCCGCTGGCAGCAGCACGTACCTGTGCTCTGGCAAAAGGTGCTGGCCGAGGCCCGCGAGCGTGCCGAGCGCGGGCTGGCGCGTCCGCCGCTGTGGATTCGCGGCTATGAGGCCGACCCCCGTCTGCTGCAGCCGGTTCGCAACAATATTCAACGTGCCGGCGTGGGGGAGTGGGTCAAGGTTTTCCAGGGTGAACTGGCGACCTTCGCGCCAAACCCGGATCGCGGGCAGAAGGGTCTGGTGGTCTGCAACCCGCCCTATGGCGAGCGCCTGGGAACGACCGCAAGTCTGGTGTATCTCTACCAGAAGCTGGGTGAGGTGCTGCGTCAGCAGTGTCAGGGCTGGCAGGCGGCGATCTTTACCGGCAATGCGGATCTGGGCAAGCGCATGGGGATTCGCAGTCACAAGCAATACAACCTGTTTAATGGCGCGCTGCCGTGCAAGTTGTTGCTGATGGATCTGCAATCGGAACGCTTTGTCACCAAGGCAGCCGATACTCCGGCAGGTGCAGCGGCGCCGGTCGAAGCCGCCCGCCTCAGTGAGTCGGCGCAAATGTTTGCCAACCGGCTGAAAAAGAACCTCAAGAACCTCGGCAAGTGGGCGCGTCAGCAGGGCATCGAGTGCTACCGGGTCTACGATGCCGACATGCCGGAATTCGCCGTAGCGGTTGATCTGTATGGCGATCGGGTGCACGTTCAGGAATATGCGCCGCCGCAGTCGATTGATGAAGACAAGGCGCAGGCGCGCCTGCAGGACGTCATGGCGGCGCTGCCGCAGGTGCTGGGTGTGCCACCCGAGCATATCGCCCTGAAGCAGCGCCAGCGTCAGTCCGGCAAGCAGCAGTATCAGCGCATGGCTCAGCAGGGAGAGTTTTTCGAGGTGCGTGAAGGACAGGTGCGTCTGCTGGTCAACCTGACCGACTATCTGGACACCGGACTGTTTCTTGATCACCGCCCCATCCGTCTGCGTATCGCCGCCGAGGCCAAGGGCAAGCGTTTCCTCAACCTGTTCTGTTACACCGCAACCGCCACCGTGCATGCGGCCGCAGCCGGTGCCCGCTCAACCACCAGTGTGGATCTGTCCAATACCTATCTGGACTGGGCGCGGCGCAATCTGTCGCTCAATGGCCTGTCTGATCTGCACAAGCTGGTGCGCTCTGATGTGATGGCGTGGCTGGAGCAGGCAGGGGATCAGCAATTCGATCTGATCTTTATCGACCCGCCTACCTTCTCGAACTCGAAAAAGCTGGAAGGGGTATTTGACGTGCAGCGCGATCATGCGCGCTTGCTGGAGCTGGCGATGAAGCGCCTGGCGCCGGGCGGGGTACTGTATTTCTCCAATAACTTCCGGCGTTTCCGCATGGATCCGGCGGTGGAAGCTCGGTATCTGGTAACCGATATCTCGGCCGAGACACTGGATCGCGATTTCCAGCGTAACAGCCGGATTCATCGGACCTGGAAATTCACTCATCGCCCCTGAGGGCGATGAGCTTTACCACTCTAGCGGCTGCTGGCGCTGGCGATGTCGGTCGGTGCCCGGCGGTAGACATCCTGCAGCACCAGATCCAGCGCCTGACCACTGGCGCCGGCGGCGGCGTGGTTGACGATGGCGGTCACCGCCCAGCTCTGGCCGTTGGCATCGCGGGTAATGCCGGCGATGGCCTTGACGTTACGAAGTGAGCCGGTCTTGATGTGGGCCTGGCCGGCAACCGGCGTATTGCGCAGGCGGCGGCGCATGGTGCCGTCCATGGCGGCCAGCGGCATGGATGCGATGAACTCGGCGCTGTAGGGGCTTTGCCAGGCTTGCGCGAGCAGCTGCGCCATTTCGCGGGCGGTCATGCGTTCCATGCGTGAGAGGCCGGAGCCGTTTTCCATGACCAGCGTGTTGGCGCGAATCCCCTTGTCGTTCAGCCAGGCGTTGATGACCCGTACGGCGGCCTTGTGATCGTCACGGTCGGCAGCAATGCGATGTTCCCGGCCGATGGTCAGGAACAGCTGCCGCGCCATGGTGTTGTTACTCCATTTGTTGATGTCGCGGACCACTTCAACCAGGTCGGGCGAGGTGCTGCGCGAGACCAGGCGGGCGCTTGCCGGCGCACGACCGATCTGGTTGCCGCCGAGGATGCTGCCGCCCATTTCGGCCCACAGCGTGCGCAGGGTGCTGGCGGTGTAAGTGGTCGCGGTCAGGGCTGTCAGATAGCGCTGGGCCATGCACCCCTCGTGCAGGTTGCCGGTGAGGGTAATCACGGCCTCGTGGCCGCTGTCCTGAATGCTGTAGGCGACGTTGGGTGCCGGACAGCTGCGGTTGGGCGCCGGTAGCAGGGCAATCTGGTTGACCACCTTGACCTCGGGGAGCGCCGGCTCAAGGTTGATGCGCACGCCGCCGCGTTCGGCATAGCTGCTGAGCACAAATACCTTCAGGTTGGTCAGCAACGGATCGGGCTCGACCAGAAATGGACGGTTCTGGTTGCCGCTGTCATCAATGAACGGCGGGATGTCGGCGGGGAAGCGCATGTCGGCCGGTTGCAGGACCAGATCGCCGTTGATCGTGCGAATGCCCGCCGCCTTCAGATCACGCAGCATCAGCCACATGCGTTCCAGCGTCAGCTTGGGATCGCCACCACTGCGGAAAATCAGATCGCCCTGCAGGGTGCCATCGACGACCGGACCGTCTACCAGCAGGTCGCTGTTCCACTGATAGGTGGGCCCCAGCAGCTCCAGCGCAGCGTAGGTGGTTACCAGCTTCATGGTTGACGCCGGGTTGACTGGCTGGTCGGCATTGATGAACCGGGCCATGCCCTGGTTTTCAAGCGGGATGACGGCCAGTGACAGGGCATCGGACGGGATTTTGGCGGCCTGCAGGGCGCTGTTGACGCGGGCGGGAATGGTGCCGCTGTCGGCGGCCTGCAGTGGGGTGGCAATGAGGCTGATCGTGGGGATCAGGCAGAGCAGGGTGCGCGTGAAAAGGTTGGACATGGTATCCAGCTCCGTAGCCTGTGGATTGCTGACGACAGAGCTGTCTGTTCGTCAGTTGCCGTTTTCTCGCATCATCACTTAAATAATGATTTGGGCCAAGAGGTTAAAGTAATTTGTTAGATCAACGGTCGGCCTGCTGCAACCCCAGCAGCCTGCGCCACAGCAGCCAGCTGAGTGGCAGCAGCAACAGACTGATCGCCAGGGACAGCCAGAGTCCGAGCGTGCGTAACCGATACGCCTCGGACAGCAGTTCGGCTTCGGGTATCAGCACGGCAAGGTAAACGTCCGGCGTTCCGAGGATGTTGATTCTCTGCTGCTGAATGACCCAGCGCTGGCCCTCCAGCTCCTTGATTGTCTGGCGCTCCTGCTCGTAGCCGTCCTGAGCCAGGGTCGCCAGCAGGGTGCTGCCCAGTTCATTGAATCTGCGGGGCTCCAGCGAGTTGCTGCCCTGGGTGGTGTGCAGCAGGCGGTTAGGGTCCTGATAGGCTACGACAACGCCATCGGAGGTATACAGAATGAGCTCTGATGAAGGTGTCATGCGTTGCTGGCGCAGGGCTTCTGAGAGCCTGTCCAGGGTCAGGTCGGCCCCCAGCACAGCAAGGTCGTTGCTTGCTCGTGCCAAGGTGGTGCCGAATTCGCGGGTCGAGAAAAACAGGTAGGGCGTAGTGATAAGGCGCTGATTGGCTGCGCTGGCCGCGGCATACCAGGGGCGCTCGCGGGGGTCATAACCCTCGTCCGGGGCCATGCGTGCCTCGATGATCTGCAGGTTTTCGTTCAGGAACAGGTAGCTGTTCTGCCGGGTGGTTGCTGAGCTGCCGATGTGCCAGGCCATCCAGCGGGCCTGTCGCGGCGCGCTGAAGCGTTGCAGGCTTAGCCGATTTCCAAGCGGGCGCAACATCAGATAGTCGCCGCCTTGCCAGCCGATGTAGACGGAGTTGAGCTGCACGTTGTCGCTGAGCACCTGTGCCATCATCGGCAGGTAGTCCAGCCGTTCCGACAGGTTGGTGGTGGTCACCAGCTTGCTCAGGGCCATGATATTCAGCGCCTGCATGGGCGGATGATAGATGTTTTCAAGCTCGCCACTGACCTGATCGACGATACGCTGGAAGAGGGCATCTCCGTCGGTGCGAATCAGTTTGTCGAGCTGCTGGTAGTGAAACAGACTCAGGGAAATACCAAGGAGCAGCATGGGCAGCATGCCCAGCAGAAGGAAAATGGAATGTCGGCTGCGAGCGGTCCGTTTCGTATCTGGCATGCGAGTCCTTGGCTGCGTCCAATGCGGTGATGCAGCCAATATAGACTATTGCCGAGGGGCTGGCAGCCGGAACAGACGCCGGGCGTTCTCGCTGGTGTGTTGACTGAGCTGGTCCAGCGGCTGCTGCCGGCAGCTGGCAACCATCTGTGCGACTTCCGGCAAAAACGCAGGCTCGTTGCGCCGGTTCTTCGGCTTGGGATCAAGCGTCCGTGGCAGTAACCAGGGGGCATCGGTTTCCAGTAGAAGCCGGTTGTCGGGGATATCCCTGGCCAGAATCTGCAGGTCGGTTCCGCGGCGCTCGTCGCAAATCCAGCCGGTGATGCCGATATGCAGATCAAGGTCGAGGTAGGCGTACAGTGCCTTGCGGTCAGCGGTAAAGCAGTGCACCACGGCACCGCTGAGCTGGTCGCGATAATCACGCAGAACGTTGATCAGCGTGTCGCTGGCTTCGCGCTCATGGAGAAAGACCGGCAGCCGGGTCTCCACGGCTATTGCGAGCTGCTCTTCCAGTGCGCGCAACTGGTCCGGGCGCGGTGAGAAGTCGCGGTTGTAATCGAGGCCGCATTCGCCAATGGCGCGAACGGCAGGCTGTTGGCTCAGTTCAAGTAACTGACGGCTGCTGTCTGCAGTCCAGTGACGCGCCTCGTGCGGATGCACGCCGGCGGTGGTGAAGAGGTGTTCAGGATGATCCGCGCACAGAGCAAGCAGGTGTTCTGCCTGCTCCAGCGAGGTCATGGTCAGCAACTGCTGGCTGACACCGGCCTGACGGGCCCGCTCCAGTACCGCGTCACGGTCGCTGTCGAAGGCTTTGTCCGTCAGGTTGACACCGATGTCGACCCATTCCATCTGCAGTGCGTCCCTCAGGCCTTGCGCGGGCCTTTGGGCTTGCCGGCGAACTCACGGCGAGGCGGCTTGCCTCGGGGCGCGCGGTCACGTGGCGGCAATTCACCTTCAGGCAGCGGCCAGGCCTTGATCTGCAAGGTCACGCCGTTGATTTCGGCGCCGGCCAGGCGGTTCAGTACCGACTGGTCGAGCGTCGGCAGGAACACACCAGTGTGCTCGTTGAACAGCTTGATGTGGCCGATCTGCTGACGCTGCAGGCCTCCTACCTTGACCAGCACGTCGACCAGCGGCTTGGGCATCAGGCCGGTCTTGCGACCGCCTTGAACCTTGTAGCGGGTCAGGCCGGCGTCGCGGTCAAACTCTTCGCGCTCACGGCGCGGCGGCGCGCTCGGCAGGTCGGCAACCGGCTCCAGCAGAGCTTTGGCGCTCGGCAGCAGGGTCAGTAGCGCGGCGGCCAGTTCGGTGGCATCCAGGCTAGTGAGTTCCTGCAGATCGCTGACCAGCTGCTGGTGCAGGGCGGTGGCGTTCTCGCGGGCGTCGTTCAGGCGTGATGCCAGCTTGTTCAGGCGACCACTGCGTACCGCATCGGCAGTCGGCAGGGCCTGCGGCTCGATTTTCTGGCCGGTAGCGCGCTCGAGTACGTGCAGCAGACGACGCTCGCGCGGGGTTGCGAACAGAATCGCCGTGCCCTGACGACCGGCGCGACCGGTACGACCGATACGGTGTACATAGCTTTCGCTGTCGTGCGGCAGATCGTAGTTGAGCACGTGGGTGATGCGCTCGACGTCCAGTCCGCGGGCTGCCACGTCGGTAGCCACGACGATGTCGAGCAGGCCGCGCTTGAGGCGATCGACCACTTGCTCGCGCAGCTGCTGGGTCAGGTCGCCGTTCAGTGCTGCCGCAGCGAAGCCACGCGCTTCAAGGCGCTCGGCCAGTTCAAGACTGGCAGTCTTGGTGCGCACGAAGACAATCATGGCTTCAACCGGCTCGACTTCGAGCAGGCGGGTCATGGCGTCCAGTTTGTGGTGGTTGGAGACTTCCCAGACTTTCTGGGTAATGGTCTCGAGACTGCTGCTGGCGCCACTGTGCAGGCGGATTTCGGCAGGCTCTTTCATGTGGTTGCGCGCGACATTGCGCACACCCGGCGGCATGGTTGCGGAGAACAGTGCCTTCTGGGTGGTGTCTGGAACCGCTTCAAAGACCGCTTCCAGATCGTCGGCGAAGCCCATCTTGAGCATCTCGTCGGCTTCGTCGAGTGCCAGGTAGCGCAGCTCCTGCAGCTTCAGGCTGCCGCGGCGCAGGTGATCGGTCAGTCGGCCCGGCGTGGCGACAACAACATGCGCGCCGCGCTCAAGTGCCTTGAACTGGGGGGCGAAAGCCGAGCCGCCATACAGGGCGAGAACGGTAAAGCCGCGCATGTTCTGGGCGTAGCGTTGGAACGCCTCTGCAACCTGCAGAGCGAGCTCGCGGGTTGGGGTCAGAATCAGCGCCTGAGTGGCGCGCAGGCTGACATCAATGCCAGCGAGTACGGGCAGCGCGAAGGCTGCAGTCTTGCCGGTACCGGTCTGTGCCAGACCGAGCAGATCCTTGCCGGCCAGAAGCGTCGGGATGGCTTCAGCCTGGATAGGGGAGGGAGTTTCGTAGCCAAGGCTGTTGAGAGCCTCGAGGAGATGAGCGGGCAGGCCGAGGTCGGCAAATTGCCGGGCCGGAGCGGTTTCGGACATACGGGAAGTGAACCTTAGGGAAGAGATAGCCGCGTAGTATACGCGCTTTATGAAAAAATTGCCCGTGCCATTTGTCTGACCTGTTCAGCGGCGGCACAAGATGTCAGGCTTGGAGGCCAACTGACAGGATCAAGGAGTACCGAATGGGACGTCTCGCTGAAGGCCAGTGGGTCGATCAGTGGTATGACACCGACAGTAATGGCGGCGCCTTCAAGCGCGAGGATGCCGGGTTTCGCGAGTGGGTTGCTGCCGATACGCGCTTTGCGCCGGATTCAGGCCGCTACCATCTCTATGTCTCGCTGGCATGTCCGTGGGCGCATCGCACGCTGATCATGCGGCGGCTGAAGGGGCTCGAGGAACATATCGATGTCACAGTCGTGCATCCGCACATGCTGGAGCAGGGCTGGGAGTTTGCCGAGC
The DNA here is from genome assembly GCF_056859475.1 of Halopseudomonas sp. L-58. NCBI lineage: Bacteria > Pseudomonadati > Pseudomonadota > Gammaproteobacteria > Pseudomonadales > Pseudomonadaceae > Halopseudomonas > Halopseudomonas sp. L-58. Next base: position 112,359 of record NZ_JBSXON010000075.1, on the reverse strand, counting down.
CCGAGCCGCTCTACGGTTATCGCTGCATGCACCAGCTGTATACCCATGCCCGGGCGAACTACACCGGGCGCGTGACCGTTCCCGTGCTCTGGGATCGGCGTGAGGAGACGATCGTCAACAACGAGTCCGCCGAGATTATCCGTATCTTCAACAGCGCGTTTGATGCGCTGACCGGTAACCGTGACGACTATTATCCGGCAGCGCTTCAGGACGAGATCGAGCGGATCAACGAGCGGGTCTACAGTGAGATCAACAACGGGGTGTACAAGGCCGGGTTTGCGACCGATCAGCAGGTCTACGAACAGGCTTGCCGTGAGCTGTTTTCCGCGCTTGACTGGCTGGAGGCGCTTCTTGGTGAGCGCCGTTATCTGACCGGCAGCCGGCTGACCCTGGCCGATTGGCGCCTGTTTACCACGCTGGTGCGCTTTGATCCGGTCTATCACGGACACTTCAAGTGCAATCTGCGGCGCATCGAGGACTACCCGAATCTGCTGGGGTATCTGCGTGAGCTGTATCAGTACCCGGGGATTGCGGACACGGTGGATTTCAGTCATATCAAGCAGCATTACTACTACAGTCACCCGACCATCAATCCCAACCGGATTGTCGCGCTGGGCATGGGGCCGGATCTGCTTGCGCCCCACCAACGTGACGGGTTGACCGCCGATACACCGCAGCAGGGACGTTAACGTGAGCGAGATGCAACATCTGATTACCCCGGCACTGATTTTCTCCGGGGTAGCGCTGGTCAGTCTGGTTTGCCAGCTTGGGGCCTGGCGCCTGCGTCTGCCGGCGATTCTGTTTCTGCTGTTGGCGGGCATCCTGCTTGGGCCGGTCGCAGGGCTATTGTCGCCAGATGACTTCCTTGGTGAGCTGCTGTTTCCGCTGGTGTCGCTGTGTGTCGCCCTGATCCTGTTTGAAGGCAGCCTGACGCTGAAGTTCGAACAGCTCAAGGAAACCGGTACCGTGGTGCGCAGGCTGGTTACTCTGGGTGCGCTGGTGACCTGGGGGGTTATCAGTGTTGCCTGCCACTGGCTGATTGGCCTGGATCCCGGTCTGTCTGCGTTGTTCGGTGCGCTTGTGGTGGTAACCGGGCCCACGGTGATTGTGCCGATGCTGCGTACCCTGCGTGCAACCCAGCGAATCTCGCGTGTGTTGCGTTGGGAAGGCATCCTGATTGATCCGATCGGTGCGCTGCTGGCGGTACTGGTCTACGAATGGATTGCTGCCCAGAGCGCGGGTGACAGCGGCTTGCTGGCCGGTTCGCTGATCTTCTTCAAGGTAGTGTGCTACGGCACGGTCGCCGGGGTGGCTGGTGGTGCGCTGATGGCGACCGCCATGCGTCGGCGCTGGATTCCCGAATACCTTGAGGTGCTGGCCTCGCTGACTCTGGTGCTGGTGACCTTCACGCTGGCCAACGAGCTGGCCCATGAATCCGGTTTGCTGGCTGTGACGGTGATGGGTATCTGGCTGGCCAATGCTCGCGGTGTGGATATCGAAGAGATCCTGGTGTTCAAGGAGCATCTGTCGGTGCTGCTGATTTCCGGGCTGTTTATCCTGCTGGCGGCGCGACTGGATCTGGATGCACTGCTTGCCCTGGGCCTGCCGGCGCTGGCCCTGCTGCTGGTGATCCAGTTCGTTGCAAGGCCGCTGGCGGTCTGGATAAGCAGCCTGGGCAGCGAGCTTAATTGGCGAGAGCGGGCGTTGATTGCCTGGATCGGCCCGCGCGGGATTGTCGCTGCGGCGGTCTCGGCACTGTTTGCCCTGCGTCTGGAGCAGGCCGGTTATGAGGATGCGGCGCTGGTCAGTGCGCTGACCTTTGCCGTGATTATCGGCACGGTGGTGTTTCAGAGCGCGACTGCGCGAACCGTTGCGCGCCTGCTCGGGGTTACCGAGCCTGAGCGTCGCGGGGTACTCATGATCGGTGCCAATGCGGTAGCTCGGGCACTGGGTGAGGTGTTGCAGAAGCTGGAAGTGCCGCTGCTGGTGGTCGACACCCATTGGGAGTCGATCAGCCAGGCACGGATGAAGGGACTGCGCACCCTGCGCGGTAATCCCCTGTCGGCACAGGTCGACAGCATCCTTGATCTGACCGGGCTGGGTACCCTGCTGACCATGACGCCGGAGCGCGAACGCAACGCGCTGCTGAACCAGCATTTTCGTCGCGACTTTGCAGCCCACCGTATCTACACCGTACGCAATGAGCGCAGCGGTGCCAGTGAGCGCCTGCAGATATCGTCGAGGCACGAGGGCGCGCCGCTCGGCCCCGAGGGGCTGACCTTCAGCAAGCTCTCCAGTCTGGTCAGTCAGGGGGCGCGCTTCAAGGCAACGACGCTCACCGAAGACTTCGGCTTCAGTCAGTGGCAGCAGGAGTCGGGCAAGGGGCGTATCGCTGTACTGGCCCTGACGCCTGAGCGCAGGGTACGAGTGTTCTCGCCGGCTCAGCCGTTGGAGCCGGCAGCGGACTGGACGCTGATTTACCTGGAGACCGAGCCCGAGTCTGCGGGTCGTCGCAACGCAGAAAAGGGAGAAAAGACAGAAAAGGGTGATAGCGGGGAGGCGCAGGCACGCGAGTAGGCAGGCATCGACAGAAGCCCGCGCCTGCCCCGAAAATAACCGGTAACCCGCGTGCATGGTCGCCGCCAAACCCCGATACAGGACATCATGGATACCAACGTCATTACGCCGGAAGGTCATGCTGCGCTCAAAGAGGAGCTCGATACTCTGTGGCGCAAGGAACGTCCGGAGGTCACCCGACTGGTACAGTGGGCTGCCAGTCTGGGAGACCGCTCCGAGAACGCCGATTATCAGTACAACAAGAAACGGCTGCGCGAAATCGACCGTCGGGTACGGTTTCTGCGCAATCGTCTCGACAAGCTGCGGGTGGTCGAATACAGCCCGGTGCAGGAGGGGCGTGCCTTCTTCGGTGCCTGGATTGAACTGGTCGATGAGGACGACAACACCCTGCGTTTCAGAATTGTCGGCCCTGACGAAATCTATGGCCGCAAGGACTATGTGTCGGTCAACGCGCCGATCGTCAGGGCGTGTCTTGGCAAGGTGGTTGGCGATGAAGTGGTTGTGCGCACGCCGGAATCCGAAAAAAGCTGGGAGATCACGGATATTTGCTACCAGCCTGAGAGCCGCTAGCGTGCGGCCGGATTACTGCAGGGTAGTGCGCAGCCGACGTAACGCCGCATAGAAGAACACCAGCCCGATGGCAGCCAGGGCCAGCAGCTGCGGCCAGATAATGCCGATGCCGGCGCCTCTGAGCAGAACGCCCTGTGCCAGTTGAACAAAGTGCGTGGTCGGAGCCAGCGACATGATGGTCTGCACCACGACCGGCATGCTCTCGCGCGGCGTTACCGCTCCGGAGAGGATTTCCAGCGGGATCAGCACCAGAATGATCAGCAGCCCGAGCTGCGGCATGGAGCGCGCCACGGTACCAAGGAAAATCCCCATCGATGTGGTTGCAAAAAGGTGCAGCGCGGTGCCGGCCAGAAACAGGCTGACTGCGCCCTGAATGGGTACGCCCAGCCAGTCCTGTACCACCAGACGCAGTGACAGTGCGCAGGCGATCAGTACCACCAGGCCCATGGCCCATACCTTTGCCAGCATGATTTCCAGCGGCGTCACCGGCATGACCAGAAGGTGCTCGATGGTGCCGTGTTCGCGCTCACGAATCAGCGCCGCACCCGTGAGGATGATCGACAGCATCGTAATCTGGTTGATGACTTCGCTTATCGAGCCGAACCAGCTGGCCTCCAGGTTCGGGTTGTAGGCCATGCGTACCACCGCTTCCAGAGGCAGGGCTGCCGCGCCGCTATAGCCCTGCACGAAGGCGGTGGTTTCATTCTGGATGATCTGCTGAATGTGGCCGGCGCCACTGAACGCCTGGCTGATCTGGGTGGCATCGACATTGAGCTGGATCGTCGGTTGCTGTCCGGCCAGCAGGTCACGCTGAAAGTCCGGAGGAATGTTCAGGGTGAAGGTGTAGAGTCCGCTGTCCATGCCCCGATCCATCTGGCGGTGGTTGATCAGGATCGGGGGCATGAAGTAGGGCAGCTGGAAAGCGTCGATCAGCCGGCTGGAAACCTGCGAGCGATCCTCGTCTACCACCGCTATGGTTGCCCGGTTTGGCGTTTCCGGCATCGCCGTGGCGGAGGAGTAGATGGCCATGCTGAATGCGTAGATGATCAGTATGACCATCGCCGGGTCCCGGGCGAGGCTGCGCAGCTCCTTTACTCCCAGCTGCAGTACGTTACTCAACGCTCGGCGCATGTCACTGTTCCTGCTTTTTCAGTCCCGCGACGCTGGCCAGCGTCAGTACCGGTATCGCCAGTAGCAGGGGGATGAAGTAGAAATAGAGGTCGCTAAACCCCAATGCCTTGGAAAACACGCCGCGGGAAATGATCAGGAAGTGGGTGGTGGGATACAGCTGCCCGATCATCGCGCCGAGCCCCTCCATTGCAGACACCGGATGCATCATGCCGGAGAACTGGACCGCCGGAATCAGCGTGGCGATGGCGGTACCGAAGATGGCAGCGATCTGGCTTTTCAGCAGCGAGGAGACCAGCAACCCGAGGCCGGTCGCGCATACGATATACAGCAGGCCGCCGAGCAGCAGGCTCGGCAGGCTGCCCTTGATCGGGACATCGAAAGCCAGCACCGCGAGCAGCAGCAATGCGATGAAATTGATGAAGCCGAGTACCACGTAGGGCAGCTGCTTGCCGAGCAGGAACTCGAGCCGGGTTACCGGGGTTACATAGAAATTGGTGATGGAGCCCAGCTCCTTTTCGCGCACCACTGCCAACGCGGTGAGCATGGCCGGAATCATCATCAGCAGAATCGGAATTACCGCCGGCACCATCGCGGGCAGGCTCTTCACATCGGGGTTGTAGCGATAGCGCGTTTCCACGTTCACCAGGCTGACCGCGATGGGTGTGGGTTGACGGCTTGCCAGTGAACGCAGGTAGTTCAAATGAATGCCCTGGGCATAGCCACGCAGGGTATCGGCCCGCACCGGCATGGCACCGTCGACCCAGTAGGCAACCTGCGGGAAATCGCCGCGCAGCAGGTCGCGTCCGAAGCCGGGCGGGATTTCCAGCGCCAGGCTGATGTCGCCGGCTCGCATGCGTTGCTCCAGCTCGGCATGGCTGTGCAGTGGCGGGCGCTCAATAAAATAGCCGGAACCGGCCAGCTCCAGCGCGTAGGCCTGGCTGTAGGTGGTCTGGTCCCGGTCCAGTACGGCGAAGGTCAGGTCGTCCACATCCATGTTGATGCCGTACCCCATGATCACCATCAGCAGAACCGAGCCGGCCAGTGCGAGCAGCGCACGCAACGGATCGCGCTTGAGTTCCATCGCCTCCCGGCGGGTATAGCTGAGCATTCGGCGCAAACTGAAACGGGGAGGGCGCTTTTCGGTGTCAGGCTGAGCGACTGAGGATGACAGCGCAGCAGCGTCAGGCACCTGCTCTTGCTGACCACTGGCCTCGCGCAACCAGTCGATGAACGCGTCCTCCAGCGTTGCCTTGCCCCGCTGCTGCCGCAGATCATCGGGTGCACCGCTGACCAGTACCTTGCCGGCGTGCATTAACGACATCCGGTCGCAACGCTCGGCCTCGTTCATGAAGTGAGTCGAGATGAAGATGGTAACGCCGTCCTCCCGCGACAGCCTGACCAGCAGGCTCCAGAACAGATCCCGGGCGATCGGGTCCACCCCCGAGGTGGGCTCGTCGAGAATCAGCACCTCCGGTTTATGAATCACCGCCACCGCGAGCGAAAGGCGTTGACGCACCCCCAGTGGCAGGGACAGCGGCAAGCTGTCAGCAACTGCCTGCAGATTGAACTGCGTAAGCAGTTCATCAATCCGCTCGGCGCTTTGCTCGGCGGGGAGCTGAAACAGCTTGGCGTGCAGCGCCAGGTTCTGGCGCACCGTCAGTTCGCTGTACAACGAAAATGACTGGGACATGTAGCCAACCCGCATGCGGATGGCCATGTCGGTCGGGTCAACCGGCTTGCCCAGCAACCAGGCTTCGCCCTCGCTGAAGGGCAGCAGGCCGGTGAGCATTTTCATTGTGGTCGACTTGCCACAGCCGTTGGAACCGAGAAAGCCGAAGATTTCCCCACGCTCAATGCGGAAATTCACCTTGTCGACCGCGACGAAATCGCCGAAGCGGCAGGTCAGGTCGTGAGCCTCGATGGCAATACCGGTATGCATCGTGCGCGGCGGTATCTGCAACTGCCTGTGCTGACGGCGTTTTTCCTCTGGCAGCAGCGCAACGAAGGCCTGCTCGAGGCTGCTGCTGTTGGTGTCGGCGAGAATCTGCTGTGGCGTGCCGGTTGCAAGTACCTTGCCGGCATCCATTGCAACCAGCCAGTCAAAGCCCTGGGCCTCATCCATATAGGCACTGGCGATCAGCACGCTCATCTGCGGCCTGCCGGCACGGATGCGTCGAATAAGCTCCCAGAACTGGCTGCGTGACAGGGGGTCGACACCGGTAGTGGGCTCATCCAGCACCAGCAGGTCAGGGTCATGGATCAGCGCGCAGCACAGCCCCAGCTTTTGCTTCATGCCGCCGGAGAGCTTGCCGGCCGGGCGATCGGCAAACCGGCTCATGCCGGTGCTGGCCAGTAACTGCTGGATGCGCTGCTTGCGCTCGGCTTCACCCTGATTGAACAGCCGGCCAAAGAATTCGAGGTTCTCGGCCACGCTGAGGGTCGGATACAGGTTCTTGCCCAGCCCCTGGGGCATGAAGGCGATACGCGGGCACACGTGACTGCGGTGGCTGGCGCTGCGCATGTCCCCACCCAGGACCTGCAACTCGCCCCGTTGCAGGCGACGCGCGCCGGCGACCAGTGCCAGCAGGCTGGATTTGCCAACGCCATCCGGGCCAATCAGGCCGACCATACAGCCCGCCGGCAGGTCAAGGGTGACCTTGTCCAGGGCAGCGACGTGCTTGTAATGCAGGCTGATATCGCGCAGTTGGGCGACCGGCTGCGGCTGGCTCATGTTCAGTTGCCGACGTTAACGCTGAGTGCGTCGGGCCACTCGGCACTGGCATCCAGTTTCAGCCAGGCGACGCCGGGCAGGCCGGTCTTGACCTGTTCGATATGCTGCTCCAGCAGCGCCGGGTCGATACGTGCGCGAATGCGGAACATCATTTTTTCCCGCTCCTGCTCCGTTTCCACCGATTTGGGGGTGAACTGGGCCACGCTGGAGACGTAGCTGACCGTGGCCGGAATCACATACTGCGGCGCAGCATCGATAATGATCCGCGCATCGGAGCCCATCGCGACGCGACCCGCCAGCCGTTCGGGCAGAAAGAAAGTCATGTAGACATCGGTCAGATCCACCAGATTCAAAACCCGGCCACCTGCGCCAAGTACCTCACCGGGCTGAACGGTACGAAACTGCACCCTTGCCTTGCGATCGGCGGTCAGCTTGCTGTCGTTGATATCTGCAGCGATGCGCTCTACCGCTGCGCGTGTAGCATCCAGCGCTGATTCGGCTTCGATTACCTGCGAGCGCGCCGCGGCAATGCCGGCCTCGGTTGCGTGGATCTGGGCCCGCGCCGATGCAACGGCTGCCTCGGCGCTCTGCATGGCCGCCAGGGCATCGTCCAGCTGCTGGCGCGAGGCGGCGCTGCGCTGGACCAGTACACTGATGCGCTCATGGCGCTTGCGCGCTGCATTGTGTTCAGCCTGGCGCTGCAGCAACAACGCCTCTGCGGCAGAGCGCTCGCTTTCGCGCAGGCCAACCTGGGCGCGGGCTGTCTGGATAGCGTTCTCGGCCTGCCGAGCCTGTGCCTCGGCCTGCAGCAGTTGCGCCTGCAGTACGCTGGTATCCATTTCGGCCAGCAGCTGTCCGGGTTCGACGAAATCCCCTTCGTCGACCAGGATCCGGGCAATACGTCCACCGAGCTTGGTCGCGATGTTGATCTCGGTCGCCTCAATCCGGCCGTTACCGCTGGCAAAGCCATCACCGTAGCCCTCAGGCTGCAGCTCCAGCCAGGTAACCAGAGCAATGCCGGCGAGCACGGCTGCGGCGATCAGGGCCCGAACGAGATGGCGAGGAGGTTTTGGCATGACGGTTCCTTGTGCTGGGGGCGGCTGGCTGCTGTTGCCAGGCCGCTGAAATCCATTCTAGACGCTTTGCTGCGAGGTGAGGTTGACGTCGATCAAGTGCGGCGGCCATGCGTCAAGAAACCCGAGCAGCTGCCGAACCGGATATTCCGGTGTTGATCGACGGCTGCATTCGGGGCTGCTCAGGCGCCGCGGTTGATCAGGCGCATGGGGCTTTGCTGGAGCACCGCCCTGGTCCCCCAGACGCCCGCGCAACCGATCAGCAAGGCCGCTGCCGAGGGTGTCAGCAGCCAAAACAGCAAATGCGGTGCCCAATCCAGATTCAGCGCAAATCGATACAGCGCCCAGGTGGCCAGCTCTGCGGCCACCACTGCCATCAGGCCGGACATCAGCCCCAGCAGCAAAAACTCCATCCAGCTTGCGCGGCGCAGCAGCGCTCGCCCGGCCCCCAGTGTGCGCAGCAATGCGCCCTGATACAGCCGTTCGTCAAGGGTAGCCTGCAGGGCGGCAAACAGCACTGTCATCCCGGCGAGCAGAACAAACAGCAGGACATATTCCACTGCCAGCGTGACCTGCCTGAGAATGTCGCGAATCTGGGCCAGCAAGGGGCCGACTTCCAGCAGCGTCATTGCCGGGAACTGACGGTTCAGCTCCCGCAGGGCACCGCGTTGCTCGGCCGGCAAATAGAAACTGGTCAGCAGGGTCGCGGGGAAGCCGTCAAGGTCCCCCGGGGCGAAGATCATGTAGAAGTTGGGCGTGAAGTTGTCCCATTCGACGCTGCGGACGCTGCTGACCTCGGCGTCCAGAGTCCTGCCTTCAATGACGAATCCCAGCCTGTCACCAAGGGTGACACCAAGGCTGTCGGCCAGCTCGGCCTCGATGGACACACGGGCCATGGCGGATGGAGCAGGGGCTGCGACTGCTGGCCACCACTGGCCTTCGCGCAGTTGATTGTCTGCGGGCAGCTCGGCTGCCCAGGTCAGGCTGAGGTCACGGTTGATGGCCCGGGTTCCGCGATCGCGATTGCCATCTTCCTTGCTTACCTCGGTGCGCACGGGCTCGCCGTTGATGCTGACCAGACGTCCTGGCGTGACCGGGTAGAGCGGGGCGCTGAGTGCACCGATATTCTCCAGTGCCTGGCTGAACGCCTGTTGTTCAGCTGGCAGCACGTTCAGCACGAAGTGGTTGGGAGCGTCATCCGGTAATTGATTCTGCCAGGTGCTGAGCAGCTCGGTCCGCAGGATCAGGACAACCAGCATGCACATGAAAATCAGACCGAATGACAGCATCTGCGTGGCGGCGGCCGTTGGGCGCTTGAGCAGTTCACCGCTGCCCAACCGCCAGGCCAGGCTGGCCTCGCGCAGTTTGCCGGCGACCGCGCGCAGCAGCAGCCAGGCGAGCAGCCCAAGCAGCAATGCAGCGAGTGCTCCGCCGAACAGCATGGCCAAGGTGATGGTCAGATCGCCGGTGAACTGCCACATCAGCAGGCTGAGGACGGCGAGGGCGAGCCCATAGATCAGCCAGCTGCTGACAGGCATCGGTTCGAGGTCGCGGCGCAGCACCCGCAAAGGTGCGACGTTGCCAAGTCGCAGCAGCGGCGGCAGGGCGAATCCGAGCAGTGCGCTGAAGCCGGTAGCCGCGCCAACCAGCAGCGGCAAGACGCCCGGCTCCGGCAACTGTGGGGGCAGCAGATCGGCGAGCAGTTGCATCAGGCCCCACTGCACGACAAGCCCCAGGGCGAGGCCGGCCACGGTGGCAATGATCCCGATATACAGTAGTTGAAGGGTGAACAGGGTGAGCACCTGCCGGCGTTGCAGTCCCATACAGCGCAGCAGGGCGCTACTGTCGAAATGACGAAGCGCAAAACGCCCGGATGACAGTGCCACGGCAACCCCAGCCAAAATAATGGCCGCAATGCTGGCAAGGCCTAGGAACTGATTGGCCCGCGTTAGCGCATTGCCAACCTGGCGGTTTCCGTCTTCCACGCCGCTGAGTCGCTGGTTTACCGCCAGCAGCGGGTCTATCCAGTTACGGTAACGCTCCAGTGCCTGGCGTTCGCCGCTCAATAGCAAGCGATAGGTTACCCGGCTGCCGGGCTGGACCACGCCGGTCGCGTCAAGGTCATCAAGGTTCATCAGCACCCGCGGGGTGAGACTGTAGAAGTCGCTTGCACGGTCAGGTTCATGGGTCAGTACAGCGCTAATTCGCAGCGTCGCATAGCCAACCTCCAGGCTGTCGCCGACCTGAACTCCCAGCTGGTTCAGCAAGCGTGGTTCCACCCAGATTTCACCGGCGGCCGGTATGGCGCGGGTTGCTGTTTCCTCGGCAAAAGCGGAACGGCTGATACGTAACTCGCCGCGCAAGGGATACGCCGCGTCAACCGCCTTGACACTGGATAGCTGCATTGCCGAGTCGCTGGCCATGACGCTGGAAAACTCGAGCTGACGACTGAGCATCAGGTCATTGACTGCCGCCTGCTCTGCGTAACTGTCCGGCAAGGGGCTACGCGAGGAGACAACCAGATCGGCGCCCAGAAACTCTGCGGCGCGATCGGTCATGCTGCGCTCAAGCCGTTGGGTAAACAGACTGATGGCGGTGCTGATGGTCACCGCGATAAGCAGGGCACCCAGCAGCACGGTCAGTTCGCCTGCCCGCCATTCCCTGCGCAACAGGCGCCAGGCCAGTCGGGCCAGCGGCGGTCGGTTCATGCATCGTCTCCAAGCAGGCGGCCCGCCTGCATGCGTACTGCATGCTGGCAGCGGTCGGCCAGCTGCGCGTCATGCGTTACCAGCACCAGGGTGGTGCCGCGCTCGCGATTGAGTGCAAACAGCAGGTCGCTGATGCGCTCGCCGGTGGCTGCATCCAGGTTGCCGGTTGGCTCGTCGGCAAACAGGATGCTGGGTTCGCTGGCAAAGGCGCGGGCGATGGCTACCCGTTGCTGTTCGCCACCAGAGAGTTGCTGGGGGTAGTGCTGGCGCCGGGCTTCGAGTCCGACCCGCTGCAGCAGTTCGCCGGCGCGTTCCCGTGCGTCGGATCGCCCGGCCAGCTCCAGTGGCAGCATGACATTTTCCAGCGCGGTGAGGCTGTCCAGCAGCTGAAAGGATTGAAAGACGAAGCCTACCTCACGGCCGCGCAGTGTCGCGCGCTGGTCTTCGTTGAGTGCCGTGAGGTCTTCGCCGGCGAGTATGACCTGACCACTGCTTGGCAGGTCCAGACCGGCCAGCAGGCTGAGCAGGGTTGACTTGCCCGATCCCGAAGCGCCGACAATGGCCAGGCTGCTGCTGCGTTCGATACTGAGTGAGACGTCGTCGAGGATCTGCAGCGGCGCTTCCGAGCTGGTCACGACTTTGCTAAGGTGGCGAGCGATTACAACGGCATCGGACATGGTGTACGGACCTGATGAATGGCTTGAGAAACTGGTTGGGAGCGGTACTGCTGTATCTGCTCTCCTTTCCTGCGGCAGCTCAGGGGATCCTGATTGTCGGTGATAGTATCAGCGCCGCTTTCGGTCTGGAAATTGGTGAGGGCTGGGTTGCCCTGCTGGAGCGGCGGCTAGAGACGGAAAATTACCCTTTGCCGGTCCACAATGCCTCTGTCAGCGGAGATACCACCGCCGGTGGTCTGGCCCGCTTGCCAGCGCTGTTGGGGCAGCATGCGCCGGACCTAGTCATCCTCGAGCTGGGTGGTAATGATGGCCTTCGCGGCCTGCCGCCGGATAATATGCAACAGAATCTTACTGCCATGGTTGAACAGTCGCGTGCGGCCGGCGCTGACGTCATACTGCTGGGTATGCGAATCCCGCCCAATTATGGTGTTCGCTATACGCAAGCCTTTGAGCAGGTGTACCGGCAGATTGCCGATCGACAGCAGGTGCCACTGGTGCCGTTCCTGCTCGAAGGCGTGGCTGATCGCGGTGAACTGATGCAGGCCGATGGCATTCATCCGAACGCGCAGGGGCAGCCGGGTATTCTCGATAATGCCTGGCCGGTAATACGTGAATGGGTTCTGACGCAGCAGCCTGCTGCGATAAACGATTAAGGTGGAGCCCTGAATTGAGTGTGTCCTGGATGGCCAGACGCTGGTGTCTGGTGGAGCAGGATGAGCAGCGGGATTTGTTTGTGGAAGATCCCTGGCATGTTCACCTGGTTGATATCAATCTGCGGCTCGACGTACCGCGCGAGCGCACCCTGTGTGGAGACCTGTTGCCGTCGTCGCCGATCTACCGTGAGTTGACGCGTGCGGATCTGCGTAACCTGTGTCCGACCTGTGTTGATCTGGCCGAGCAGGCGAGGGCGGCAGTGCGTCGTCCTGTCGCTGCGCGCAATAATGGCGATAGCGGACAAATGCAGCAGTTTGACTTGAATATGATGTTAAGTGGGAGCTGAAGGAATGTTGAGCGTGTGTTCTCGACTGGGCAGAATCACCGCGGCGCTGCTGTTTACCGGGCTGGGTCTTGGTGCGGCCCAGGCAAACGACTACCCGTTGTTGTCGGCGGATCAGGATCTGATTGGCGAGGTCACCCGCTATCAGGCGCTCTATGAGGATACCTTTGCCGACCTTGGCAGTGCGCGGGGTTTCGGATATCTGGAGATGACCGCGGCGAACCCGGGTATCGACCCCTGGTTGCCCGGCGAGGGAGTCGAAATCATCCTCCCGGGCCAGCACATCCTTCCGGTCGGGCCGCGCGAAGGTGTGGTCATCAATCTCCCCGAATTTCGCATGTATTACTTCCACAAGGGCGGTGAACTGGTTTCCAGCTACCCGGTTGGTATCGGCCGCGAAGGCTGGTCCTCGCCGATTGGTGAAACGCGCATTCTGCGCAAGGAAGCCAACCCCTCCTGGTATCCACCCAAATCCATCCTGGAGGAGCACGCTGCCAATGGTGACCCGTTGCCGTCAGTGGTGCCGCCGGGGCCGAATAACCCGATGGGCCCGTTCAAGATGAATCTGGCGCTCAGTGGTTATGTGATCCATGGCACCAACAAGAAGTTCGGTATCGGAACGCGGGTCAGTCATGGCTGTTTCCGGATGCGTAACGAGGATATCACCGAGCTGTTTCCGCAGGTGCCGGTCGGCACGCCGGTAACCATTGTCAACCAGCCTTATAAGCTGGGCGTCAAGGATGGCTTGCTGTACCTGGAGGTACATACCGCCCTGGATGAACATGGCATGCCTTCAACACTGGACAAGCAGGCGGCGATTCAGGCGTTGCTGGAAGAGCAGCAGGAGAAGGTGCGGGGGTTTCGGCTGGACTGGACGGCGATTCGCGATCTGGTTTATGCCGAGAGCGGTATTCCGGGCGTAATTGGACAGCCGATCCGGACCATGTGATCCGGATCGGCAAAGCTGGCCTTACTTCTGGCTGGCTTTCTCGAGCATGCGCAGGGCGCGCTCGTTGGCTTCGTCAGCAGTCTGCTGTGCGCGCTGAGCGGCAGCCAGAGCTTCTTCGGCCTTGCGGTAAGCTTCGTCAGCACGGGCTTGGGCACTGGCAGTAGCGTTTTCGTTAGCGGCAACGCGAGCGCTCAGTTCCTTTTCCATGCTGTTGCTGCAGCCGGCGGCCAGCAGAGCGGCCAGAGCTACGGCGGATACTTTCAGTGCAGTTTTCATAACTTTCCCCTTGTGTAAAAAGTCTTGCTTCAAGAACGCACAGCCCAAGACCGAACAAGTGGCTCGAAGTTCCATCGGTCTTCGGCTGTACGTTCCTGATAGCGCCAGTAATAGTAGCAGTTGCATCGTGGGTTGGAAGTAGGCAACCGATAATTCTGTTACCAATACACAACAATAAAGCGCTCTGATTCCGGCGCTAAAGGCTTTGTAGTGAATCTGCGCTGGGGTAATGTAGCCAGCGCAGTCAACTACAAGGATAAAAACAATGCTCGGAAATCTCGGTCTTCTCGCCGGCGTGACGTTACTTATTTATCTGGCCTTGCGAGGGATCAATATCTTTATTGCGTCTCTGGTCTGCGCATTGGTGGTCGCGCTGACCAACAATATGCTGATCTCGCAAACCTTTCTGGAGTTCTTCCCGTTTGGCCCGCTGGGTGCGTTTACCTTTGCCGGGAAGTTCTTTTTGCTGTTCCTCTGTGGCGCTATTTTCGGCAAGGTGATGGCGACCAGTCAGGCGGCCAAGAGTATCGCGTTATCGATCACTCGCGCGCTGGGTGTGCGTCATACGCTGCTGGTTGGCATGATCGTCTGCGCCTTGCTGACCTACGGCGGTGTTGTGGTGTTTGTGGTGGTGTTCACCATGTATCCGCTGGGTATTACGCTGATGCGTGAAGCCAACCTGCCCAAGCGGCTTTGGGCGGCTGCGACCTCGGTTGGCGCGGGCACCTTCACCATGACCGCGCTGCCGGGAACACCGTCCATTCATAACGTGATTTCTGCCAGTGCGCTGGGTACCGACCTGTTTGCCGGAGGCTGGATCGGCATCTTTGCTGCGCTGATTATGGCTGGTCTTGGCATGTGGTATGTGGAAAGCCAGTGGAAACGCGCCCAGGCCCGCGGCGAAGGGTTTGTCGAAAATGCCCAGGACCGTCGCATGGAGCAGCTTATCGGTGATCCGAATGATGCTCCGGTATGGTGGATGGCGTTGATTCCCATGGTAGTGGTACTGGGCTCTATCATGCTGCCACGCGCTATTCTGGGTCTGGCTGACTGGTCTGAAAGCGACAGTATCGTCGCTCGCGTTCTGTTGTTCAGTGCAGCGCAGCCGATCATCTGGCCCAGTATCTCGCTCATTCTTGGTTCGCTGACCTGCGTACTGCTGTTTCCGGGCTTGCGTCGCAAGGCGGCGCAGGCATTCGGTCAGGGCGCTGATGATTCCATCATGCCGTTGCTCAATACCGCGGCGGTGATCGGTTTTGGCGGTGTGGTGACCCAGACTGCCGGGTTCGCCCAGTTTGCTAACTGGATCCTGAATGTCGATTTACCGCCTTTGCTGTCGGTGTTTGCCTCGGTCAGTGTGGTCTCGGCGATTGTCGGCTCGTCGTCCGGTGGCCTGCAGATCTTTATGCAGTCGCTCGGGCCGCATTACATCGAGATGGGTGTTGACCCCGAGATCCTGCACCGTATCGCTGCCATCGCCGCTGGCGGGCTGGATTCGCTGCCGCACTGTGGCGCGGTGATTGCGACCTTCATGATCATGGGTATTACCCACAAGGAAGCCTATCGCGACATCTTTGTGGTGACGGTGGCTGTGCCGGTCATTGCCTGTTTGGCATCCATTGCCCTGCTGATGTCGCTGGGAATGGGGATGGTTTCGGCGGGGTAGTTCACTTTTTGAGACGGGCGGGGAAACATTCCGCCCGATCTCGGTCTATAGTGGATAACTCTTCGCTCGACGCTTTCTGCCTGGGAGACAGACAATGAATATGAATGCGACCATCCAGCACGATCAGGACGGCAAGCAGTTCTATATTACATTGGACGGTATGCGGGCATATCTGGCCTATATGGACTTGGGCAAGAACACGCTGGATATCTATCGGACCTTCGTTCCAGACAGTCTTCGTGGCAAGGGGGTGGCTGCCCGCCTGACTGCCCATGCGCTGACATACGCGCAGGAGCATGGTTATACGGTGATCCCGTCCTGCTCATACGTTGAACGCTATATGGATCGCAATGCGGCAGCGGTCAGTTAGGTGCTCAGTCATATCGCCATAAAAAAACCGGCCATTGGCCGGTCAGACTGCTGACAAAGCCCCTAGCCGAAAGGCGGGGGCTTTTGTTTAATGGGTTGTCGTTTATCGCAGGCCAACCCGATGCTCAAACCCCCTTCACCCAAACAGCACGCGCTGGAGATGGTCACCCTCGAAGAACTGGTGCCAGCTGACCATCTGCTGCGCAAGATCGCCCAGCACATTGATTTCGAGTTCATTCGTCCTGCCACGCAGCACCTGTATTGCGCTGACAACGGTCGTCCGGCGATTGACCCGGTTATGCTGTTCAAGATGCTGTTTATTGGATACTTGTTTGGCGTGCGCAGTGAACGACAGTTGATGCGCGAGATCCAGGTCAACGTTGCCTATCGCTGGTTTCTGGACCTGAGCCTGACCGACAAGGTGCCCGATGCCTCTACCCTGAGTCAGAACCGTCGCCGTCGCTTTGCCGATACGGATATCGAGCAAGTCATCTTTGATGGGATTGTCGAGCAAGCGCTGCACAAGGGCCTGATTGGGGGCGAGGTATTACACACCGACAGCACGCACCTCAAGGCCAGCGCCAACAAGCAGCGGTTCGCTGTGCATCAGGTTGAGCAGCGTCCTGTTGATTATCTGGCCGAGCTTAATGCGGCAATCGATGCCGACCGCCAAGCGCACGGCAAGCAACCGCTAAAGCCCAAAGACAGTGATCCCGAGGTAAAGGAAACCAAGGTCAGCACCACCGACCCTGATAGTGGATTCATGACGCGGGATAACAAGCCGCAAGGTTTCTTCTATCTTGATCACCGCACGGTAGATGGGAAGCACAGCATTATCACCGATACCTTTGTTACCCCCGGCAATGTGCATGACAGCCGACCTTACCTTGAACGACTGGACCGCCAATGCGAGCGCTTTTCTCTGACACCGCTGGCCGTTGCCCTGGACGCCGGCTACTTCACGCCAGCGATCTGCAAGGGGCTGGAGGAACGAGACATCTTCGGCGTGATGGGCTATCGACGCCCCAATCACAAGCAAGGTTACTTCTATAAACGTCAGTTCACCTATGATGCAGAACGTGACGGTTACCTGTGCCCAAACAATCAGTTCCTGCCCTACAGCACGGCTAACCGGGCCGGTTATCGCGAGTACAAGTCCGACCCGCAGCAATGCCGAGAGTGTCCATTACGAGACCAATGCACTCGCAGTCGAAACCACGTCAAGGTTGTCGTGCGGCATGTCTGGGAGGACGCCAAGGAGCGGATTAACCAGAATCGTCTTAGCCCTGAAGGCAAGCGTATCTATGCCAGGCGCAAAGAAACCGTCGAGCGCAGCTTTGCGGACGCCAAGGAGCTGCACGGGCACCGTTATGCCCGATTCCGTGGACTGCGCAAGGTAATGAAACAGTGCCTGCTGGCAGCCGCCTGCCAAAACATGAAGAAGATTGCCCGCCTGCTGGCAGTGCTTTTACGCCTGCGGTCCGGGATAAGACGCGGCACTTGGCTACGAAGCCAAAAGTGCAGCTACTCGGAGGGAATTGGGGCCTTCGCAGGCTGAATCAGTCAACACAGGGAAAATCATTGCAAGCGTCCCAGAAAAACGAAACCCCGCGAAAATGCGGGGTTCGTCAGCAGTCTGACCGGCCATTGGCCGGTTTTTTTATGGCTGAGGACCTCAGTCCTGCTTCAGGCGCGCGCGGCGCGGCAGTACATCCTTGAGCTTGTCGCGCATGGAACGCACGCTTTGCACCGTGGTGGCCCAGTCAATGCAGGCATCGGTCACGGACACGCCGTATTGCAGTTGGGACAGGTCCTTCGGAATCGACTGGTTACCCCAGCCAATATTGCTCTCAACCATCAGGCCGATGATGGAGTCATTGCCTTCCAGGATCTGGTTGGCCACGTTATCCATCACCAGCGGCTGCAAGCCCGGATCCTTGTTGGAGTTGGCGTGGCTGCAGTCGACCATGATGTTCTTGCTGATACCGGCCTTTTCCAGATCCTTCTCGCACAGCGCTACGCTGACCGAGTCGTAGTTCGGCTTACCGTTACCGCCGCGCAAGACGACGTGACCATAGGGGTTGCCCTTGGTGGTCACGATCGAGACCTGGCCCTGCTGATTGATGCCGAGGAAACGGTGCGGGCTGGATACCGATTGCAGCGCGTTGATCGCCACTGCCAGTCCGCCGTCGGTACCGTTCTTGAAACCTACGGCCGAGGACAGACCGGAGGACATTTCCCGGTGGGTCTGTGATTCGGTGGTGCGGGCCCCGATGGCAGACCAGGAGATGAGATCCTGAAGGTATTGCGGCGAAATCGGATCAAGCGCTTCGGTTGCGGTTGGCAGCCCCATTTCGGTCAGGTCGCGCAGCAACTGGCGACCAATCTTCAGGCCGTCCTGAATCTTGAAGGAGTCATCCAGGTAGGGGTCGTTGATCAATCCCTTCCAGCCCACGGTTGTGCGCGGCTTTTCGAAGTAGACGCGCATGACCAGATACAGGGTGTCGCCTACTTCCGCCGCCAGCTCCTTGAGGCGTGCGGCGTAGTCCTTGGCAGCGTTGACGTCGTGGATGGAGCAGGGGCCGATGACAATAAACAGGCGATGGTCCTTGCCGTCGAGAATGTCGCGAATGACCTGGCGGCTTTGCACCACGGTCGCCTGTGCGGCTTCGCTAAGCGGAATCTGAGCCTTGAGCTGTTCAGGCGTAATCAGAATCTCATTGGAGGTTATGTTCAGGTCATCAATAGGTAAATCGGCCATCAGTCATCCCGGAATGTGGTGCTCGCCACGGCAATGCGGCGCTTTTTGAGTGCTACACAGCTTAATCAAGCTTGCCGGCTTAGGCTACCCCGCCCAGGCTCTATTGCCCTGAAAAACAATATAAATTGGCCTTTCGTGCTGCACGCTGAGTGGCCGGCGGAAATCGGCGGGTCAAAGCCCGGCCGCTTGCTCGTGCTCAACCGCGATGTGAATGATGGGGCATTTGGCCGCAGGTTTGTCGTGTTATTGACTGTCTCGCCTGGCGCGAGCGGATTAACATGCCTGCATACCAATAAATACATCATCCAGATGAGGGTTGTATGAGTCAGAGTGATCTGAAGATCGGGATTATTGGCACCGGTGCAATCGGCGGTTTCTATGGCGCCATGCTGGTCAATGGCGGAAACGACGTGCACTTTCTGCTGCGCAGCGAATACCAGGCGGTCAAGGAGAAGGGCATCACCATCAACAGCCTGGTCAATCCCGAATTGCATATTCACCCGGTACAGGCCTACCAGGATGCAGCGGATATGCCGAAGTGCGATTGGCTGCTGGTGGGTGCCAAGTCCACAGCGGACAACCTGGGTGACATCATTGCAGCCGCCGGCAAGCCGGATGCCAAGGTGGTTCTGCTGCAAAACGGCCTGAACAACGAAGATCATCTGCGACCGTTGCTGCCGGACAGCATGCACCTGATCGGCGGTCTGTGCTACGTCTGCCTGTTCCGTGAAGGCCCAGGTCTGGTCAAGCACCAGTCCAATGGCATGATCGACCTGGGTTACCACTCCGGCCCCGCTGTATCCAAGGAAGAGCAGCAGGCACTGTTGAAGGAGGGCGCAGCGCTGCTTGAATCCGGCAATATTCCGACGCGGCTGTTGCCCGGTGTTGACGAGGCGCGCTGGCAGAAGCTGGTCTGGAATGCGCCGTTCAACGGTATCTCTGTGGTACTCAATGCCGGCACCCAGGAGCTGGTGGGCAACCCCGCCAGTCGCAAGTTGATCACCGAGATGATGGAAGAGGTCATTGCGGCGGCTCGGGCCCGTGGCATCGACATTCCCGACGGCGTGATCGGCTACATGTTCAAGGGCACCGAGATCATGCCCGATTATTATCCGAGCATGTACCACGACTGGCTGCACAAGCGCCCCATGGAGCTGGACGCGTTGTACGGTGAGTTGCTGCGCCTGGGCAAGGAAGCTGGTTGCAGCCTGCCGAAAATAGAGGCAATGTTGGATCAGCTGAAATTCCTCCAGGCCCGCTATCTCAGTAACCAATAAGGACGCCCCATGCCCACCCTGCTCGGAGACAAACTGGTCATCGCCATCTCCTCCAGAGCGCTGTTTGACCTGGACGAAAGTCATCAGGTTTTTGAGCAGGAAGGGCTGGAGGCCTATCGGCAGTACCAGATTGCCCGGGAAGACATTCCGCTGGAACCGGGAGAGGCCTTTCCGCTGGTGCAGAAGTTGTTGCGTATCAATAACTTGCTTGAGGGCGACAGCCGGGTCGAGGTCGTACTGATATCGCGCAACAGTGCCGATACCGGACTGCGGGTGTTCAATTCGATTCAGCATTTCGGGCTTGGCATCACCCGCGCGGCCTTCGCCGGCGGGCGCAGCCCCTTCACCTATATTCCCGCCTTCGGCTGCCAGCTGTTTCTTTCGACCCATGCCGAGGATGTGCGCGCAACGCTGGAGGCGGGATTTGCCGCCGCCACCATCTTTCCCGCCAAGCGGGCCCGTGAGCAACGTGATGAGCTGCGCATTGCCTTTGATGGGGATGCAGTGCTGTTCTCCGATGAATCCGAGCAGGTGTTTCAGAAAGAGGGATTGGCTGCCTTTCAGGCCAGCGAGCAGGCGGCGGCGCGCGAGCCGCTTGGCGGTGGACCGTTCAAGCCGTTTCTTGCCGCGCTCAACCGGATCCAGACCGAGTTTGCTGGCGAACAGTGCCCGATCCGGACGGCATTGTTCACCGCGCGCAGTGCGCCTGCCCATGAGCGGGTGATTCGTACCCTGCGCGAATGGAACATCCGGCTGGACGAATCCTTGTTCCTCGGCGGCTTGGACAAGTCCAGCTTTCTTCAGGCGTTCGGCGCCGACCTGTTCTTTGATGACCAGGAGGGACATTGTCGACGCGCTGTCGATGTGGTCCCCACCGGGCACGTGCCGCACGGCATCAGCAATCTCAAATCCCCGCATTCAGTGTGACCTGAGCCACTCAATCGGCCGTCGGTCGGCCAGTCCCGCGAGATGCCGTATGCGAGCAGGAGTTTATGGACTAAGCTAGCAGGCATAACGGCCTATCTGGTTATAAGCGTGCCTTTGATCCCTGCCTTGGAAGGCGTGGTGCTGCGGCTCGCAAGGGGAAGACAATCATGAAATTGCAGCAACTGCGTTACATCTGGGAAGTAGCCCATCATGAGCTGAACGTATCGGCGACTGCCCAGAGTCTGTATACCTCGCAACCGGGCATCAGCAAGCAGATCAGGCTGCTGGAGGATGAGCTGGGTGTCGAGGTCTTTTCCCGCAGTGGCAAGCACCTGACCCGCATCACACCGGCCGGAGAGCGCATCATTGCCACTGCCGGCGAGATTCTGCGCAAGGTCGACAGCATCAAGCAGATTGCCCAGGAGTTCAGCAACGAGCGCAAGGGCACGCTGACACTGGCAACCACCCACACCCAGGCACGTTATGCGTTGCCGCCAATCATTCAGAAATTCATCAAGAACTACCCGGATGTGTCGCTGCACATGCATCAGGGCACACCGATGCAAATTTGCGAGATGACGGTCGATGGAACGGCCGACTTTGCCATCGCCACCGAAGCACTGGAGCTGTTTTCCGATCTGGTGATGATGCCGTGCTATCGCTGGAACCGCTGCGTTATCGTGCCCAAGGGGCACCCGCTGGCCAGTGGCGCAGAGCTGACCCTGGAAGCATTGGCCGAATGGCCGCTGGTTACCTATGTCTTCGGGTTTACCGGGCGCTCGAAGCTGGATGACGCGTTCAGTAACTGTGGCCTGTCACCGAAGGTCGTGTTCACCGCCGCCGATGCGGATGTGATCAAGACCTATGTGCGGCTCGGCCTGGGCGTCGGTATTGTCGCTCACATGGCTGTCGACCCCGAAATGGATCCAGACCTGGAGGTGATCGATGCCAGTCGCCTGTTCGAGTCCAGCGTCACCAAGATCGGCTTTCGTCGAGGCACCTTCCTGCGTGGCTACATGTATGAATTTATTGAGGCGTTCGCGCCGCATCTGACCCGCGAGATGATTGATCGGGCGCTGCAGTGCAGCAGCAAGCTCGAGCTGGAAGCATTATTTGATGGGGTGGAGCTGCCGGTTCACTGACGTGTAGCGGCTGCTGGGGGAGAGAAGAAGGCCGGCGCACGGAGGTGCGCCGGCTTTTTCAGTTTCAGGACTTGGCGATCAGGTTGCTGCCGTGCAGGCCGCATTCCTTTTTCGTTGCCTCTTCCCACCACCAGCGACCTTCACGCTCGTGCTGGTTCGGCAATACAGGGCGGGTGCAGGGCTCGCAGCCGATGCTGATAAAACCACGCTCGTGCAGCGGGTTGTAGGGAATCTCCAGCATGCGGATGTAGTTCCAGACGTCCTCGCTGGTGTAATTGGCCAGCGGATTGAATTTGACCAGTGAGTGCGTCGGGGTCGAGAACCCGCCGTCCAGCTGCACCACCGGAACATCTGCCCGGGTCGGGCTCTGATCCTTGCGCTGCCCGGTGATCCAGGCATCGACGCTGGCCAGTTTGCGGCGCAGCGGCGCAATCTTGCGCACGCCACAGCATTCGCCATGACCGCTCTCGTAGAAGTCGAACAGGCCTTTTTCGCGCACATAGGCTTCAAGCTGCTGGTGGTCGGGCGACAACACCTCAAGCTGGATCCCGTAATGCTTGCGCACCTGCTCCAGAAACCGATAGGTCTCGGCGTGCAGGCGGCCGGTGTCGAGGGTAAATACCTTGACGTTCGGGTTGAGTTTCCAGGCCATGTCCAGCACGACGATGTCGTCGGCGCCGCTGAACGACAGCCAGAGGTTGTCGAAGTTGGCGAATGCCAGCTCCAGAATCTGTTGAGGGGATTTGCTGGCGTAGTCGACAGCCAGTTGATCGATGTCGAAGGTACTCATGGAAATCAGGCTCTCAATCCGGCGGTGGATCGGTGTGCCACCGTTCTGTGATCGGCAGTCTAGCAAAGGCCGCCTTAGTCCATCCTCTTTTATTTGGTTATACTTTTATGCGATTTTCGACTTAGAACGGCAGGCTCCAGCCGCCTTGTGATTGCGCCGAGACCCGCTTGCCGGTAGATTGTGCGCCAGTCTCAAATGTGAATCTCAGGAGTGTCGTGTGGAAATCGCTTGCCTTGACCTGGAAGGGGTGCTGGTCCCTGAAATCTGGATTGCCTTTGCCGAGAAAACCGGCATTGAGGAGCTCAAGGCAACCACCCGTGACATTCCCGACTATGACGTGCTGATGAAGCAGCGCCTGTCCATTCTCGACAAGCACGGCCTCAAACTGTCGGATATTCAGGAAGTCATTGCGACCCTCAAACCGCTTGATGGCGCCGTCGAGTTTGTCGACTGGCTGCGCGAGCGTTTCCAGGTGGTTATTCTGTCGGACACCTTCTACGAGTTTTCCCAGCCGTTGATGCGCCAGCTCGGTTTCCCGACGCTACTGTGTCACCGCCTGATTACCGACGAAACCGACCGGGTCGTTGACTACCAGTTGCGTCAGAAGGATCCCAAGCGTCAGTCGGTGATTGCGCTCAAGAGCCTGTACTACCGCATCATTGCCGCAGGCGATTCGTACAACGACACCACCATGCTTTCGGAAGCGCATGCCGGCATCCTGTTCCACGCGCCGGAAAACGTGATTCGCGAGTTTCCCCAGTTCCCGGCGGTGCATACCTACGAGGACCTGAAAAAGGCCTTCATCGCAGCGTCCAACCGCGACCTGTCGCTCTGATCTGATGCAGCCGGCGGTCCCGCCGCCGGCTGCCATCGCCGCCGGACCGCCGGTGGCCACCCTGTTTTGCTTCCCTTTCTGAATGCTTCCAACAGCGCAGCCACGCTGCTGATCCGCGCTGCCGGATCAAAGGCCAGTGCCGTGCGCAGTTCACGCCATACCGGTTTTGGTATGCCATGTGGTTTCTGTAAACCGGTTTCTTGCTGCATGCGCATTGCCTGGCGCGCCGTCAGGCGGCTGAAGGGGTGGTGCCCGCTGGCCAACTCATACAGGACACAGGCGACCGCATACAGATCAGCGGCCGCGGTCAACTCTTCGCCATCGAGCAGCTCCAGCGCAGCGTAACGTGGTGTCCAGGCGGCCAGACGTCGGCTGAGCCGGGGTAATCGCTGCAGGGGACCCCGACAGTCTCGTCCCAGCCCGAAATCAAACAGACGCAGGCCGGCGGTGCTCAGGATGATATTGCCCGGCTTCAGATCACCGTGCAGCACGCCGGCGCCGTGTGCATGGGCAAGGGCAGACAGCAGGCCGACTGCGAGGGGTTGCAGCGCCGGCCAGGCCATCCCGTCGGGATGGTCGGCGATGATCTGATCCAGCGCAGGGCCCTCAAGCAACTCAAGCGTCATGAATGCCCGACCGCTCGCCGGGTCGATGTGGTAGCTGTAGGGGCGGATCACATTCGGATGGTGCAGGCGGCAGGTGAGGGCATATTCCGCGTAAAGCAGAGCGTTGGCATCGGCATGGGCGGCAAATTGATCGTTCAGGGCCTTCAGTGCCACACTGGGTCGGGGGTCGTTGAATTGCTCGCGCAGCAGGTCACGCACCTGATAGACCGCACCCATGCCTCCCACCCCAAGCAGGCGCTCAATACGGTATCGGTTGCCCAGCAGTTCGGGTATGGCGGCTGGTGCAACCGGAGGCGTCCTGGAGGGCATCAGCTTGCTCCTGCACCGATTCTGACAACGACTGCGCTCAGGTTGTCGCGGGCCGGCCCCCGCAATGCCAGGCTCACCAGCTGCGCCGCGCCGCTGCTGTCTTGGTGTTCAAGGGCCGAGGACAGTTGCGCGGGGCTCAGCTCCCGATGCAGGCCGTCACTGCACAGCAGCAAGGTATCACCCGGTTGAATCATGAACGTCACACTGTCCAGTTTCAGATGGTCATGCGCGCCGACTGCTCGGGTCAGTACGTGGGCACCAGGGTGTGAGGCGGCCTCGGTGCTGGTTACAGCGCCCCGGTCTATCAGTTGCTGCAGCAGCGAGTGGTCGCGGGTCAGTTGGTGAAGTGTTTGCTGGCGCCAGAGATAACAGCGACTGTCACCTGCCCACAGGCAGAGCGCCCGGTTTGCACTTGCCAGAAGGATAACCACGGTGCTGCCGACTGGACCGGCTGGCTGGCCCTGCACCTGGGTCATGTCTTGCGTCAGCCTGCGGTTGACCTGCTGCAGGGCCTGACGCACCCGACGCTGGTTCTGGTCGATATTTCCAGTCAGCTCAAGTGCGCCCAGTGTGTCGATTATCAGGCGGCTGGCGAGTGCGCCGTTGCGGTGACCGCCCATACCGTCAGCGACCGCCCAGAGCCCGTAGTCCTGAAGGGCCAGAATGGCATCTTCATTGTGTCGACGCTGATTGCCTGGATCGGTTTGAGAGCAGCTTGACCAGTTCATTGCAGGCGGGCCGGGAGGTTGAAGCCCGCCAGCAGGCCGGGCTGGAACGGGTTTGGAGAGCGTTGACTGTGCAGCAGATAGCGGGCACGCATGCCGCCGATATTGGCCCGCAGCTGAAGCGCGTCGCGTTGTTCCTCCTGCTCGAGTGTCAGTTGCTCAAGCAGGCGAAACAGCGACCAGGTACCCTGCTGGCCGTGCAGGGTCATTCGCCGGCCTCCCAGATCCTCCAGAGTCAAGCTGATGCGGCTGTCGTCAAGGCTTGCCGGCCAGGTGAACGCCTTGGGAATGATGGGCCCGTGGCGATATTCCAGCTGATGGCTCCCGTAATAAAAGCTGGCGCGGCTGAGGCTGGCATCAAGTGAGTAGGGTTCCAGGCGAAACCCGATGCCCGGCTCGAGCGGATTGCTGGCAAAAAAACTGTCGTGAATGGTCCTGGCCCGGTTCAGTTGTGTCAGCAGCCTTGCGGATATGGGCAATGCCCGCCCGTCCAGCAGTCGCAGCCGGTAGCCTGCGTCCGTGCTGATCAAAAATGGCTCCAGATACTGGTCGGTAAAGCCTTGAATAGTGCCCTCCTGCTGGAAGAAACGCTGGAAGTCGCCTAGCTCCACTTCCCGCTGACTGGCCGGATTGAAGGGGTAGTAGTCGGCGATTGCGTCCCGGTATGGGCGATACACCTGGGTGCGATACTGGCCGTTCAGATACTCGGCCGCTGCGCTCAGCACGGTTCGCCAACTCTGGTCGGCAAGCTGCTTCACCCATAGCTGCAGCGGCGGCGGCAGCTGAGCTGCGCTGTCGCGGGTCGCGCCGATTGCATCGCGTTGGCGCTGCATGCGTGCGCTGGCCATCTTGTAGGCAAGCAGTCCGCGGGCGCTGCTGTCGCTGAGCTGGGCGAGCTGGTGTTGCAATTGACCGATGCTTTGCAATGCGCCAGCCAATTCCGGAGCGGGCATGGCATCGTCATCAAGCAGGCGGTGAAGGTGGCTGAAGTGCTGTTGCATGGCCAGCTTGCCTGCGCTGGGTGTTGGGTCGTCAGCTGTTATCAGTCGAGTGTGGAGCCTGATCTCCTGCAGCAGCGTCAGCAGGGGGGAGTGCCCGGACGAGAGCGCCGCCAGCTGATCCGCGCTAGCGCCGGACTGTGGTTGCAGGCGGAGGCTGGCCAGGGCGCGATTCCAATGTGAGGTGTAATCCTGAAAGTAGATGCTCTCCACGTCTGCCATCAGCGCCTGCTCGGTTTGCCTGTTAACCGGTTCGGCGAGGCCCAGTACCCAGTCGTCGGCCAGCAAGTCATGAATCAGCGCCGGACCTCTGGTTTTGATCAGGCTTTCATAGCCGGTATGGATGTAGAACCCGGGAATGTCGACCGGTTCGGATGTCAGTAACCGGTGGTGGCGTCCAAGGCGGGCATCGAGGCGGTAGTCGGGGAGGGATCTGGAGCGCTCCCGGAGCAATCGGTAGCAAAGCCGGGGCAGGGGCTCTTGCCGCATGATCTCCCTGGCGCTGGCTACCAGAGACTCATCAAGCGTCTGGGGCATTGGGGCGGAGGCAAGCAGGCGGCTTAGATGGGCCTCCAGGCTCTCTCTGACCGCGGGTTGTCTGGGGTAACGGCGCGTCCACTCCATGTGCATCCAGTCCTCAAGGTAGGCGCTGTCCAGGCGCTCCGGCAGACCCAGCATCAGGTAGGCGCGCAGGTGCCCGATCAACTGCTGGCGGTCTTCAAGGTCGGTGCTCAGACGGTATTCCAACTGACGCATTACCAGTGGCAACAGGAAGGTACGCAGTGCATCTGCATAGGCCTTTTCGACTACCGGCAGAGTCGCCTCGGACTGCTCAAGACTCAGGCGCTGGAGGCCGCCAGGCATCGACGCCGGCTGGGGTATCAGCGTCGCCGCGTAGCGGGTATCGAGCTGCTGTAGCAAGGGTTCTATTCGGCTGTGTGCCTGAACCGCGGGAGCATCCTGGACGACGTGTCGGCCAAGCTCGGCAAGTTGCTGCAGCTGCTCGGCCTCGTGCCCGTAGCGCCAAGCCCAGCCAGTTGCAGACAGTGTCACACAAGCTGCGGCGAGACCGACCGTGACCCGTTGCCTGGTGCGTTGTCGCGTGCGCTGCTCTTCGGCGACCGTGACGCCATCAGGCCGCCCGGCAAGGGGATTTTCCAGCAGTCGCCTGCTGAAGGCGCCTTGAACCGGAGGGCGCGGCAGCGAGCCGGGGACGAGAACGTCGTGTTCGCTGGCAGCGATCGTCAGATAGATTCCATGCACTCGACTGCCCTGCTGGTAGCTGTTGCTGTCAAATGCCTGGTTGAGGAACTGACGAAGCGACCCTTCCAGTTTCGCCAGTTGATAGGGAAGATCGTAAAGACGGCCGCGGCGCAGGCTGTCCGACTCCTGTTGGGTTCGACAGAGGATTTGACGATTCAGCTGAGCCAGCAGTGGGCCAAGGGCACCGGTGCTGGCCTGTGCCGGGTTCGGTGCACCCGGCAGCGTCGCGCCCAGTGGCTGCAGACGCTGCTCCGGTGTCAGTTGCTGGCATAACTCAATGATGCCGGGCAGCAGATCGGCCTTGCTCAGCAGCAGGTAAATTGGCAGATCCAGTCCCAGTGCCTTGCGCAACGTGCTCAGTGCAAGCCTGTACCGGCGTGCCAGTTGGTCGAGCTCAAGGGTGTTCTGCGTGGTCAGCAGGTCCATTGGCAGCATCAGCGCGATGGCATTGAGCGCCGGCGCCCGACGCTGACGCAATAGCCCCAGCAGTGCTGTCCAGGCCGGTGAAGGTGGCTCCTGATCTGCGGACGGCAGGCAACTGCCACCCACTTGAAGCCAACTGCAGTGGCTGAGGCTGTGCCACTCTGCCGGGCTGATCCCCAGGGGCCCATGGGGGGCAGTGACAGTTGTGCAGTATCCGCTTAACTCTGCGCTTGCAAACAGGCGCTTCTTGCCCGAGTTCTCCGGGCCGAGCAGCAGATACCAGGGTTGCCGACGTTGCTGGCGTTGGCTTACCCCGTGCTCTGCCAGCAGGTGGCGACTCAATCTGTAGCGTTGTTCCAGGGCGATGCGGGCCTGCAGGGTTGCTGCGTTGCTGGCGGCTTGCTCGCCGTTTGCTCGCCTTTGCTTGAGCTGATCGAGCAACTGCCAGACCAGCCAGGGCGAGAGCAGTATCGTACCAGCCAGCAGGCGGCTGCCGGGGCCGGCCAGTATGGTATTGCCGTTGAAGGCGATGTTCGGGCCGAGTACCCAGATCAAGGCAGCGAGGATCAGCAGTATCAGCAGAGACCCGCCGGCAGGTTTGCGCAGATAGGAGGCTACCCGCTGATAAAGGGCCTTCATCGTTTGACTCCCGGTTGTGCGGTGATGCCCGCGCTGCTGGTCAGGTAAGGCTCCAGCGCGGCGTTGCGGTGTTGCTCCAGATAATGGTTGAACCCCAGGAACAGGATTGTCAGGCAGCTGGCGGTGGCTACCGCCGTCACCCAGCCGGGCAACGGCCTCACCGGGGGGCTCGGTTCAGGGTGGACGATCTGTGAGCCCAGGTGCATATCCGGCGGGCTGCGGTATTGCTGCAGCGCGGCGTGCAAGCGGCTGCGAATGTGTTCCAGGTCTTGCTGGCCGCGCAGTTGCAGCCGGTAGCGACCTTCAAAACCGAGGCAGAGGCAGGCCAGCATCAATTCGAGCATATCGATATGCCGGGCCATGTCTTGTGACAGGCGGGTGAGCAACAGAAAGAACTTCTCTCCCCCAAAGGTTTCCTGGTGGAAGGCGCTGAGAAGGCTGCGGCTGGACCAGTTGCTGTTGTTGCCCCAGCGGGTAGTGAGAATGGCTTCGTCCAGGGCTGTGCAGAGCACGTATCGGGCAGCCTGCCTGCTGGCAGGCGCAACCTCGAGGTGTCTGCACTGCTGGTCAAACTGCCGTATGCCGGCTTCCAGGGTGACGCGCAGGACGTCGATTGGCTCGCGCTCGCCGCTGCCGGTGCGCAGGGCGACCAGTTCGGACAGCAGTGGCGCTGCGGCGGCGAGCAGCGGGTTGGGCTGCACGTCAGTGGTGCGGCACAGATCATCGTCTGTTCGCGGTGCGATGCACGCCGCGGATGCCGCGTGGTCGGTCAGCGAGTATGGAGTGTGCCCGGCCATGCTGCCAGACAGGATGACAGTGCGATCGTCGTCAGGGTAGTCGCCGTTGTACATGCAAGTCAGTCTCTGATAGCCCACAGGGCCAGTTTCAGTTCGGGCAGATCGCCGGCGGCGTGGAAGGCAATGCCGCCGGAGCGTGATAGCTGTGCGCGTTCATCGCTGCCGGGTGTCAGCGCGAAATAGCAGTGGTCCCGGCGGAAGGGAAGCTGTCTGGGCGCGACGGGCAGTGGCTGCAGGCGGATGCCGGGCAGGTGCAGGTTGACCAACTGACGAATATGTTCGACGGCGCCGACCTTGAGGTGGTTGGGCAAACGGCTGCGCAGTTCCTCGCTGCTGCAGGCTGCCGTTGCGGCGAGTACAAAGCGTGCCCCGTCAATGAGGTCGGGGTCGTTGATGGGCGCGACTTGTACACCATACTGACGCTGCTGCAGCGGTAACTCGACACTGTGCTGTTCCAGCACGCTGGACAGACGTTGCCGCAGGACCCGCATCAGGGCATCGAAACTCCGGCTTTGATCAATATGCTGATATTGCAGCTCCGGCGGTGGCCGCCGACTGTCGGAGCAGAATGTCGCCAGTTCTGCCTGCAATGACAGCAGAATGCTGTACAGCTCGGCGGCGGGTGTCTGGGTCCTGTGCTGGTGGTGCCGGAGGATTGCCTCATGGCGGTTGATCAACTGCAGGGTCAGCAGGTCGCCGATCTCTGCACCGGCGGCCTTGCCGCGGGCAAGCAAGCGATCGGCCAGAACATCGGCTCTCTGCTGCAGCAGGCTGATTACTTCGCGCAGACAGCGCCCGAGAAAGGGGCTGGGCTGGCAGTGGATAAAGGTTGGCGCAAAGCGGTCGTCCAGCCGGATTCCGCCGTCGGGGGAGCTGTCGCGCACCGTGCAGACGCGCAGACGGACCAGCCCGGGCGATTGGGCGTCGGCGTCCAGTCGCAGTTGCAGATTGGGGCGGGCGCAGAGCAAGCTGCTGTCGTTATCGACCGTACCGTTACTGTCGCTCACCCGCTGCGTGATGGTCGTGAACCGGGCGGTCGCGTTATCACGTTCCGCAATGATGGCTCCGGTCGGCTCGGCTGTCTGCAGTGGCAAGGTCAGATAGATATCGGTATCGGTCTGGCTGGCGGGGACATCCAGTGCGAGCGGTGCCGGGTCGCTTTCCAGTTGAAACAGTGTGCCATCGGGCAGCACGCCGCTGGCCTGGCTGATGACCAGTTTCCCCAGCGGCAGAAAGGCTTCGTCAATCGTCAGGCTGTGAAACCCCCAGGTGTCTGCGAGCAGTCCCTGAATGCGAAGCGCCAGTTGCTGCTCGTGGTATCGGTCCTGCCACTGGAAGTGCTGCGGACGCAGCAACATGCCTTCCTGCCAGATTATTTTCAGTGCCTGCATGTCAGGGTGCCCCATCGCCGGCCGGCAGGTGCAGCCCGTTGTTATCGAGGTGCAGCCGCACGGTGTTGCGCTGGCGCGGAGCCAGATCCAGGGTCAGCCGCCACCGGGCTGCGCCCAGATCGCGATAGCTTGCCACCAGCCCAACATGGCGGGTGTCGGGTTGCAGGGCCAGTTTTAGCGTGCGCTGCTCGCCCGGGCGCAGTTCCAGCTCCTCCATGGCCAGCAGATCCGGAGCCAGCACGGTTGCCGGACGTTGCTGCAGGTCGAAGTAATCGGCTTGTTCAAAGGCGGTTGCATGGCTGAGCTCAACCAGTTGCAGTACCAGCGGAGAGGGTCTGCCGTTAAGGTCTGGATTGAGCTGATCCGATGTATGCAGGGTCAGGTCCAGCTTGGTCAGATCAGAGTAGGGCGATATCAGGCTGCAGGCACTGAGTAGCGTGCAGGCCGCAATAGTGAGCAGAAGTTGGGCAAGGGGCATGGGATTATCCGAGGTGTTGATGAAGTGCGCCCAGAAGCCGGGACTGATCCCGATAGGCGCAGTTGAACGCATCGCTGAATCGTTGCTGCAGCTGCGCCGGCTGCCGGGCGTAGACCTCACACAGTGCGCGCCAGCGGGCACCGTCACTGCGCAGGGCCCCCATGGAGCCAATCAGTTGATGCGGGGCCAGCAGTTGCGTCAGACGCTCGCTGCAGTGGCGGCTGGCCTGCTGCATGGCCAGGCCCTGGGCGCGTAGTCGCTGGCAGGCGCTGCGTACCATGGCGCTGGCATCGTGCTCATGCCGCAACAGGTGCTCGAGTAGCGCCTGGGGCGTGTCATGCCGGATGACTGGGTGGGGAGGCTCCCTGAGGTCCAGGGCGTCATCCAGTTGTTGCGCTGCGCGAAGGCTGAGTTGCAGCTCTCCCAGCAGCACTCGCAGCAGGGTTGCAGCCTGCAGAGCCTGCCGTACGGCGTTGCCGGCATCGCAGTCAGTCAGACCCAGGCGCTGGCAGATCTGTTCGGCCAGAGGGTCTTCTTCCTGCGTGTTGAAGCCGGGGAGCGCTGCCCTGCGCGGCAGCCGAACATGCTCCGATTCGATGCGGTGATGATCACCTTCGGTTGCGAAGGTATCCGGCGGTAACGCACTGGCCTGGGGCTCCCCCTCGGGCAACAGGGTGGCAAGCAGGTCGTCACTGCTGAGGTCTGGGTCGCTGTGATCCAGCTCGAGAAAGGCATCGTCCGGAATCAGGCTTCGGCTAGCCACCGGGGCGCCTTGCAGTCTGGCTCTGATCTCCAGTGCGCCCATGCGATAGATGTGGCCGTGCTCAATATCCAGCGGTGTGTCTCGGGTCAGTTTCCGGTTGTCATGTTTGCGGGTAATGCCGTTGCTGCTCAGATCGACCAGTTGATAGCGCTGCTGGTCGAAGCGGATCTCGGCATGCTGGCCGGACAGAATGCGTGAAGGGTCTTCGAGCACCCAGTCACAGTGGCCGGCTCGGCCGATGATGCCGCCGGCTGCCCTGAAGGTGCGGCTGCGCGGCTGTTCATCGTGACGGCGTGGCGGATGAATCACCTCAAGCGTCAATTCCATGCACGACGCTCCGTGGCATGCGGATCTATCGGCGTCTCGAGAGGACGGTACTGTTCATCGTCAAAGCGCAGGTTACCGGTGCAGCTGCTGAGCAGGCAGAGCATCAGCAGGGTTACGAGACGGTACTGTGGTGGTGTGCTGGGCATGGCAATTCCGTTGCGGGTCCGGCGCGAATCGTCCTGAATCGCGCTTGGGGTCACTTCAGCAATCTCTGTTCCTGAACTATATAAATCAGTTAAATCAACAGCTTGGGTTCTGTCTGTGACTCACGATGGATGCCGTTGTGACGGGGTTGTCACCATGGTGCGCAAAGGCCTGCGCAGTAGCGGTAAAAACTGGCGCAGGACCGCCGGCAGGCTCAAGGTATCTGGCGGGCCAGGGCATAGGTGCCGGTGGCATGCGCCACCAGATTGTGTTCGTCGCCCGCGCTGTACAGATCAACTGCGCAGACCGCCTGGCGTTCGCCGCGCTTCATCCAGGTTGCTCTGGCGTAGAGGTCAAGTGGCGCGGGGCGTGCCAGAAAGTGGATGTTCAGGTTGCTGGTGACAGCCATCTCCTGGCGACCCGGCCCGGCCCGGCAAGAATCAGCGCATACATGGCGGCGTCTGCCAGTGCCATCATGGTTGGTCCGGATAGTGTGCCGCCGGGGCGGATCAGCCGGGTGTTGAACGGGACGCAGGCGACCGCCGTTGTGCTATCGCTGCTGATGACCTGCAAGTCGAGGTCGTCGGCATGTGGCACGCCTTCCCGGATCAGGGTTTGAATATCGCAGGATGACAGCATCAGGATTGGAGCCTCACCTGGGGGAGGCTCTATGGTCATCGACAGACCGGGATCGTACAAGCGGCGTCAGCGCCAACATGTATGCCGTTTTGCGAATGGTTTGCGGCGCAGGCACGAACCTGTTCTGCGGCCTCTGTGCAGCCCAGTTCTTCCATGCCGGTTGCCAGATTGTTCCAGCCTGCCTGGTAGTCGGGGAAACGCCGCACCAGTTCGCTGAAGTGCTCCAGCGCTTCGCTATGGCGCCCGCTGCTCCAGGCGATATTGCCGAGGCCGAGCAGTGGCGCCGGCTGATCGCTCCAGCGCTCGCTGGCCTGCCGATAGGCTGCCTCGGCACTGGTGGTCTGACCAACCTGTTCGAGGTCCGCTGCAGCTTTCAGGTAGGGCAAAGGCTCGGCTGTCGCCGGTATCCTGTCTGCCGGAACTGCGACGACGGCCCAACTGTTCGCGCGTTGCCAGGTGCGCAGGAATAGTGCAAAGGATTCGCGCTGGCGCGCGTTCAGGCCGGAGTGAAGGATTAGATCCCGGGTGTTGAGATCATAGCCAACCACCACTGCGTAGTGCCATTGCGGGTACCAGTCGAAGGCCAGATTCTGCATGACCAGCACTGCATTGCCGGCATCGATTTCGCGCAGAATGGCGCCCAGTTCAGGCGCGAGCGGATAGACCAGCAGACCCTGTTCTCGGGCGGCCGCAATCATTTCTACTTGCAGGCTGCCCTGGCGCTCGGGCAAGTAGACACGGTCGGTGAGCTGCTCCGGTGCAATGTCGATGTTACGCTGACCAAGCAGCATCGACAGCGCTGCAGGGCCGCACTGATACTCATCCTGGGCATGAAACGGCAGATTGGTCAGCAGCCGATTGGCCGGGAGGTTGTCCGGGAGGTTTTGCTGTGGGGTAGGGGTTAGCCCGGCACAGGCTGACAGCAGTGCTGTCAGCCCAAGTGCCAGGGCCAGGCGAATAGCCCTGGTCATGATGTCAGTTTACGCAGTTGACGAAGCTGTAGACGTTGGTTGCGCAGAGCATGTCGGTGATGATGAAGATGACCAGAAACAGCACGATGATGCCAACAACACCGGCACCTGCGGGTGCTTCATCCAGCTGGCTGTTGAACTGGGCAAGCTCGGCGGCGGTCAGGCTGTCGATGCGCTTTTCAACCTGGTCGGGTGTTACACCCATGCTGGCCAGCTTGTCCTGAACGGCCTGATCATCGAGCATGCTTTTGAGTTCGGCACGGTCCACGGTCAGTTGCTGCTGGGCAATGGCCTCACCAGTGCCGACCATCGCGGCCTGGGCCTGAATGCTGGCCAGTGACGTCAGCATGAACAGGGCGGTGAGCATGATGGACAGGTAACGCTTTGTTGTTCGCATGAAAGTCATCGGACATACCTCGATTTGTTGTGGCTTCCCTGCTTGGAAGCTGTTAACCACGATAGGTGGCTTCTGCTGGTGCGCAAGACGCGCTCCCTATAATCGACCCATGCAATGCCTGCGGGTTCCACTATGCCAGTGCAGCTGTGACCTGGTTCACGACTTATCAGATGCCCAGCTTGTCGCGCATCTGGTAGTACCAGGCGCCAATCGCGGTGAACGGAATGCGGAACAGTCTGCCGCCCGGGAAGGGGTAATGCGGCAGCGCGGCAAAGGCGTCGAAGCGCTCTGCCTGGCCGCGCAGGACCTCTGCGAGCACCCGCCCGGCAACGTGGGTAAAGGTAACTCCGTGGCCACTGCAGCCTTGCGAGTAGTAGATGTTGTTGCCAATGCGACCCATCTGCGGCAGGCGTGACAGGGTCAGCAGGAAATTGCCGGTCCAGGCATAGTCGATCTTCACGTCCTTGAGCTGCGGGAAGGTCTTGATCAGGTTGGGACGAATCAGCGCCTCGATGTTGCTCGGGTCACGGGCACCGTAGACAACCCCGCCGCCAAAGATGAGGCGCTTGTCGCCGGAGAGACGGTAGTAGTCGAGCAGATAGGCACAATCCTCTACACAATAGTCCTGCGGCAGCAGCGATGCGGCCAGCTCGTCCGACAGCGGCTCTGTGGTAACCACCTGGGTACCGCAAGGCATGGACTTGGCCGCCAGTTGCGGCAGCAGGTCGCCCAGATAAGCGTTGCCGGCGACGATCACATAACGGGCTTTTACCTGCCCCTGCGCGGTATGCACGACGGGATGCTCGCCCTGGTCGATACGGGTCACCGGCGACAGCTCGTGAATGACGCCGCCCAGTGATTCGAAGGCGGCTGCCTCGCCCAGCACCAGGTTCAACGGGTGAATGTGGCCGCCGCTCATA
Organism: Halopseudomonas sp. L-58; assembly: GCF_056859475.1. NCBI lineage: Bacteria > Pseudomonadati > Pseudomonadota > Gammaproteobacteria > Pseudomonadales > Pseudomonadaceae > Halopseudomonas > Halopseudomonas sp. L-58. The sequence goes on along the minus strand of NZ_JBSXON010000075.1, from coordinate 77,093 downwards.
TCGAGCATGCCGCCGACATAGATATCGGTATTGACTACCTCGCGGATGCGCTTGCTGTCCAGCATCTCGAGCTGGGTGTGGCCGTAGCGCTCCCAAAGCTGCTTTTGAGCCTCAAGGTGCTTCATGTGCTTGCTGTTGAACGCGGCAAAGACGCCGCCGTCTTTCAGGTCACACTGGATGTTGTACTGGGCTACGCGCTCGCGAATGATGCGTCCGCCTTCAAAGGCCATATCGCCTAGCAATCGTGCCTGCTGAGCGCCCAGGGTGCGCTCGATAACGTCGATGTCGCGGCTGTAGCTGTTGACGATCTGGCCACCGTTACGACCGGATGCGCCAAAGCCGACCTTGACTGCTTCCAGTACGGTGACCTTGAAGCCCTGTTCCGCCAGGTGCAGGGCGGCAGAGATACCGGTGAAACCGGCACCGACGATGCAGACGTCGGTTTCATGGCTGCCTTGCAGGGCGGGGCGCTCGGGCGCGGGGTTGGCTGAGGCTGCGTAGTAGGAAGTGGTGTGTCGGGTCTCGGCCATGGGGGCACCTGTGCAAATGTTTGTTGAAAATATTTGACAATATGCGCCGATCCTAACGCTTGGGATGCTCTATTGCTATAGGGTGATCAAAAAAAACGACAGTCAGGGGTGTGCGGGTTCGGTCTCTGCCGCGCCACCTTGTGGTGGCGCTTTTGGCAATGGTTTGCACAGTAATACGAAGATCATCGAGCAGCCGAGCATCAGGGCAATCAGATGGAAGGCATCGTTGTAGGCCATGATGGCGGCCTGCTGATGCACCTGGTTGCTCAGCAGTTGCAGTGCGCTCTGCTCATTGCCCAGCTGGCCGGTGAGCAGGTGCATGCGTTCTTCGAATGCCGGATTGCCCGGGGTTATATGTTCACGCAGGAAGTCGAAATAGTATTTGGCGCGGCTGTCGAGAATGGTCGCCAGCGCGGCGATGCCGATAGCGCCGCCAAGGTTGCGCAGAATATTGTACAGACTGGAGGCAGAGCCGGCCTGCGAAGGCGCAATCATGGCGGTAGCGATGATCGACATGGGCACCAGGACCATGGGTTGTCCGAAGGCGCGGAAGATCTGGATGGCGATAAACTGATCGCCGGCAAAATCCAGGCTCAGGCTGCCGCTGTAGAAGCTGGCAAAGGCGAACAGAAAGAACCCGGTCGCGCAGATCAGCCGCGCATCGATAAAGCGCATGAGGATCGGTACCAGCGGAATGATCAGCAACTGGGGGATACCCATCCACATGATGACCTGACCGATCTGCAGCGCGTTGTACTGCTGAATCTGGGCCAGGTAGACCGGCAATACGAATACGGTGCCGTACAGGCCGACCCCCAGACCGATATTGGCCAGGCTGCCGAACAGAAAGTTGCGATCCTTTAGCAGGCGCAGATTGACCAGAGGGTTTTCTCTGGTGAGCTGAATGATGACGAAGCTGATCAGACTGACAAAGCTGATGACCGCCAGTGCCAGCATCAGATTGGACTCCAGCCAGTCCTTGCGATGTCCTTCTTCCAGAAACACCTGCAGGCAACCCAGGCCGACCGCCATGGTAACAATGCCCATGTAATCGCCCTGGCGCAGCAGATCCCAGCGTGGTTGCGACTTGTCCAGCCCGTACATCAGCCCGGCGGCCATCAGAATGCCGGGGACGATGTTGATGTAGAAAATGTATTCCCAGCCAAAATGTTCGGTCAGCCAGCCACCGATGGTTGGGCCGATCGATGGAGCAAAGGTGGCGGTAATGGCAAACAGTGCCATGCCCTTGGGACGGGAGGAGGGCGGCAGCTTGATCAGAATCAGGGTAAAGGCAAACGGTATCAGCGCGCCGCCGGCAAGGCCTTGCAGCGCACGAAACACGATCATGCTTTCCAGGCTCCAGGCCATCGAACACAGCAGCGACGCGATGACGAAGATAGCCGAGATGGTTACCGCAAAGCGGCGTGGTGAAAAAATGGTAGTCAACCAGGCCGCGAGGGGGATGATGATGATCTCTGCCACCAGATAGGAGGTAGAAATCCAGGAGCCTTCCTCGATGGTGGCCGACAGCGCGCCCTGAATATCCTTCAGCGACGAGTTGATGATCTGAATGTCCAGAATCGCCATGAAGGCGCCGAGAATGGCGCTGAGCAGGGCGATCCAGTCGCGCCTGCCCGGTGGTGGTATGTCGTGGGCGGAGCCGGCGTTAGTCACGCAGATCGACCTTCACGTGCACCGACATGCCGGGTCGGATCAGGCCAGCCAGCGGATTGTCTTCATCGACCACCAGCTTGACCGGGATGCGCTGAACCACCTTGGTGAAGTTGCCGGTAGCGTTGTCCGGCGGGAGCAGACTGAATTGGGCGCCCGAGGCGGGGAAAAGGCTCTGTAAGGTGCCGGTCACTGGCTGATCGGGAAAGGTGTCGAATACCAGTTCGGCCCTCAGCCCTTCGTGCATACGGCTGATCTGGGTTTCCTTGAAATTGGCCTTGATCCACAGTTCGGTATCCGGAACCACTGCAAGCAAATTGCTGCCGGGAGAGACGTTCTGGCCGATGCGCACATTACGCTGACCGATTCGGCCGGCGACCGGGGCGCGAATTTCGGTACGTTCAAGGTCCAGGCGGGCCTGCCCGACTGCCGCCTCGGCTGCCTGAATCTGGGCGTCCAGGCGGGCGATGTCGGCGGCAAGGGTATCCTTGGCCAGTGTTTGTGTCTGCAGCTCTGCCCGTGCCTTGCTGACCTGCGCTCGAGCCACTTCCAGCTGCGCCCGGTAGTTGCTGAGCTGTTCTTCGGAGGCATAGCCCGACTGGCGCAGTGGTGTGATGCGCTTGATATCGAGCTCAACGCGCCGCTGCTCGGCTTGAGAGGCTTCAACGTTGGCCTCGGCTGCAGCTATCAGGCTGTCCTGCTGTCGTAGCCGTGATTGCGCCTGTTGCTTCTCGGCGCTGCGGGTCGCCAGGTTGGCGGTCGCTTGCGCCAGGGCAATTTCGAAGTCGCGGGGATCAAGCCGGACCAGCAGGTCGCCCGGTACAACGGCCTGGTTGTCATCCACCAGTACCTCTGTCACCTGTGCAGAGAGGCGACTGGATACCAGGGTGATATCGCCCTGAACGTAGGCGTTGTCGGTTTCTTCGTAGAAACGGCCTACCAGCCACCAGTGTCCGACGGCGACCAGACCGGCGATTGCGCAGAGGAGAAGGAAAACGAACAGGCGTGCTCTAACTCGGGCTGACATACAATTTCTCGATTATTTTTCTGCCTGCACTCTAACACTGTTCCGCAGGGTGCCGGAGGCGCTAGAATCTGGAAACTTTGTTGCAGCGAGGGAACAGTAAGCATGGGTTTGGATGATGCGTTGATCTTCACGCGGGTTGTGGAGTGCCACAGTTTTACCAGCGCTGCCACGACCTTGGGTATGCAGAAATCAACGGTCAGCCGCCGTATTGCCCAGCTTGAAGAGCGCCTGGGCGTGCGCCTGCTCAACCGTACGACGCGCAAGTTGCGGCTCACCGAAGTAGGGCAGGCCTACTACGAACGTTGTCGCCAGATCATGCAGGAGTTCTCCGAAGCCGAGCAGGCCATCATGCAACTGCAGCGCGAGCCCACGGGCCTGTTGCGCGTCAGCTCGCCCATCGAATTCGGGCAGCTGTTTCTCGGAGGTGTCGTCGGTGAGTTCATGCGCTGCTATCCGGCCATTCAGGTTGAGGTCGAGCTGACCACGCGTGCTGTCGACCCGGTCGAGGAGGGCGTTGATGTGGTGATCCACCTCGGGCGGCCACAGGACTCCAGCCTGGTCGCCCGGCGACTGATGACCAGCCCCCGGCAGTTGTACGCCAGCCCGGACTACATCAAGCGTTGCGGCATGCCGGCCGAGGCGTCCGAACTGACTCATCATCGCTGCATTCACGCGTTGGCCGATGGTGCGCGCAAGTGGCGGTTCGATCAGCCGGCGATTAGCGTGCCCATCTCCCCGGTACTGGTAGTCAACAACATTACCTTCGCGCGCGAGGCGGCGCTGGCCGGGGTCGGTATCATCAACGTGCCGGCGTTTATTGCCGAGTCCTGTGTCGAGGAAGGTACCCTGGTGCGTGTGCTGGAGCAGGCCGAGCTGCCCTCCGGGGAATTGTACGCGCTCTATCCATCGCGTCGCTTCCAGGCCATGAAGGTGAAGGCGTTTATCGACTTTGTGGTCGAGCGACTGCAATTGCGATCGTCTAGTTATATAGAGGTTGAGGGCTGAGCCCTGATAAAATTCGCCCCATTGTGTAGTTCGTCCCGGATTGTCCGGGTCACCTGATCGAGAGAGTTCATGACTGTTCGTACCCGCATCGCACCTTCCCCTACCGGTGATCCTCACGTTGGCACCGCTTACATTGCACTGTTCAACCAGTGTTTTGCCCGCCAGCACGGTGGTCAGTTCATTCTGCGTATCGAGGATACCGACCAGGTCCGATCCAGCGCCGCCTCCGAGAAGCAGATTCTCGATTCGCTGCGCTGGCTGGGACTTGAGTGGGATGAGGGGCCTGATGTTGGCGGCCCGTACGGTCCCTATCGTCAGAGCGAGCGCAGCGCGATCTATCACGAGCACAGTGAAGCGCTGATCGAGAAGGGCCATGCCTTCCGCTGCTTCTGCTCCAGCGAGCGTCTTGATGCGCTGCGGGCCGAGCAGATGGCGAACAAGCAGACGCCCGGCTATGACGGCCACTGCCTCAGCCTGAGCGCCGAAGAAGTCAGTGCACGGGTTGCTGCCGGTGAGTCGCACGTTGTGCGCATGAAGGTCCCGGCCGATGGCATCTGCAAGGTGCAGGACATGTTGCGCGGCGAGATCGATATCCCGTGGGAACAGGTCGACATGCAGGTGCTGATGAAGGCCGATGGACTGCCGACCTACCATCTGGCCAACGTGGTAGACGATCACCTGATGGGTATTACTCACGTCCTGCGCGGCGAGGAGTGGATCAACTCGGCGCCAAAGCACATCCTGTTGTACCAGTATTTTGGCTGGGAGATGCCACAGTTGTGCCACATGCCGCTGCTGCGCAACCCGGACAAGAGCAAGCTGTCCAAACGCAAGAACCCGACCAGTATCACCTTCTACGAGCGCATGGGTTACCTGCCCGAGGCGCTGCTGAACTACCTAGGCCGCATGGGCTGGTCGATGCCGGATGAGCGGGAGAAATTCACCCTCGCTGAAATGGTCGAGCACTTCGACATTCAGCGTGTCTCGCTGGGTGGGCCTATTTTCGATATCGACAAGCTGTCGTGGTTGAACGGGCAGTGGATTCGTGAGTTGTCGCAAGACCAGTTTGCCGCAGCAGTGCAGCAGTGGGCGCTGAATCCGGCGTACCTCAAACCGATGATCTCGCTGGCGCAGACCCGGGTGGAAACCTTCAGTGATCTGCCGAATCTGCTGGGCTTCTTTATGGCCGGCAAAGTTGATCCCGCACCTGAGCTGTTTGTGCACAAAAAGCTGGACGCCGACGGCGTGCGCAAGGCGCTGCAGTTGTTGCTCTGGAAGCTTGAAGCACTGCGCGACTGGGACAAGGACAACATCACCGGTGTCATTCAGGCTGTCGCAGCCTATATGGAACTGAAGCTGCGCGATCTGATGCCGCTGCTGTTCCCGGCGATCACCGGCCAGGCCAGCTCGGTCTCGGTACTGGACGCCATGGCACATCTGGGCCCGGACCTTACCCGTTACCGTCTGCGTCAAACCGTCGAACTGCTGGGCGGCACCTCGAAGAAAGAGAACAAGGCGTGGCAGAAGGAGCTGGAGGCTATCTAGCCTCCAGCTGCAAGCTGCAAGCTAGAAGCTAGAAGCTAGAAGCTGAAAGCAAAAGCAAAAGCAAAAGCAAAAGCGGCGCGGGGTTCGAGCCTCGCGCCGCGATTCGCCGCCACCCCAATCAGCTTGCGGCTTACAGCTTCCAGCTTGAGGCTTTGTTTTAGATAAGTTGCTGTTTTGCGTAAATTTCTGTTGACACCCTTGGGCTTCGCTCTTAATATTCGCCCCGTCCTTGAGACGGGGCTATAGCTCAGCTGGGAGAGCGCCTGCATGGCATGCAGGAGGTCAGCGGTTCGATCCCGCTTAGCTCCACCAAGTTTTTTTGGTCAACGTTCGCGTTGACCTGTTTTATACACTGCTGAACAGATTCCAGCCTGTTCAGAGAAGGGATTGCGTCCCCTTCGTCTAGTGGCCTAGGACACCGCCCTTTCACGGCGGTAACAGGGGTTCGAGTCCCCTAGGGGACGCCATTTTTACCGGCACACGTGAGTGTGTCAGGGTCGCAAGACCTGGGGCTATAGCTCAGCTGGGAGAGCGCCTGCATGGCATGCAGGAGGTCAGCGGTTCGATCCCGCTTAGCTCCACCATTTAGAAGGGCCGGCGAATTCGCCGGCCTTTTTTTTATCTGTGACCCGTCCTGAATAGAGTTGACACGTTCCAGCCCTGATTGTGGGAGAACGTGATGAATCAAAGGGTTAAGCGCACGCAGCGGGATTACACCCTGGCCTTTAAACAGGCGGTGGTGGACGAGGTGGAGCGCGGTGAGCTGACCTATAAGCAGGCCCAGGCCCGCTATGGTATTCAGGGCCGCTCGACGGTACTAAAGTGGTTACGTCGATATGGCGACCAGGACTGGTGTCCTGGCACCTCCCACCGTGCGAGTCGGAGCCCTACCGTGCCGAAGTCTCCACCTACCCCGGAACAGCGTATCAAGGAGCTTGAGGAGAAGCTGCGTCTGGCTGAACAGAAGGCCGAGTTCTTCGAAGCCGTGGTCGATGTCATGGAGAATGACTACGGGGTGACGGTAAAAAAGCGGCCCGGCAAGTCCTCACGCAAAGACGCGTTGCCGGATTGACCGTCAGCAGGGCTTGTCATCTCCTGGGGATCAGCCGCCAGGCCTGGTATCAGGCCCAGAGAGCGGAGCATGCCAGGGAGGCTCGTGAGCAGCGAGTGGTGGACTTTGTCCGGGCGATTCGCCGCTGCCAGCCTCGCATTGGCGCTCGCAAGTTGCATCACCTTCTCCATGAGCAACCGGACCGGGCTCTCCACCTTGGGCGTGATCACCTGTTCCAACTACTTCGGGCGCGGCGTCTACTGGTACCCCGGCGGCGGGCCTACCACAAGACCACGCACAGCCATCACCGCTTCCGGCGTCATCCGAACCTGCTCAAGCCGGGCCCGGAGCAAGTGGTTGCCAGCCGGCCGAATCAGGTCTGGGTGGCGGATATCACCTACCTGCCGACGCGCTCTGGAATGAGCTACGTGAGCCTAGTGACGGATGCATACTCCCGCAAAATCGTGGGTCATCATGTGCATGAGAGCCTGCGCAGCGAGGATGTGGAACAGGCGTTGCGCAAGGCTCTGCGGGAGCGCCCGGGAAGCCTGCCACTGATCCACCACTCTGATCGAGGCGCTCAGTACTGCTGCGACAGCTACCAGGCGTTGCACCAGCAGCACGGCATCCAATGCTCTATGACCGACGGCTACGACTGCTATCAAAACGCCCTGGCGGAGCGAGTGAACGGCATCCTGAAGACGGAATTCTTGTTGGTACGACCGGGGAACCTGGAGCAGGCCCGCACGATGGTTGATGAGTCGGTGGAGATTTATAACCGTGAGCGGCCTCATCTGGCCCTGAAATACAAAACGCCCGATGCGGTGCATCGGGCGTTCTGAGACAAAATAGGTGTCAACCTATTCCAGGGCTAGACACTGTTATTCCTCGACCAGGCAGTCTACCCGCCAGTAGCGTTCGCCTTCTATCAGGTCCTGACGCAGGCCGTGAATGTCGTTGCCAAAGCCGGGGAAGCGGGTTTCCAGGTCGATTGCAGCGGCCAGGTAGGCGGCGATGGTGTTATCCGTTGGAAAGCGTTCTCCCGGCATGATGACGGGGATTCCGGGTGGGTAGGGCACCAGCATCACGGCGCTGAGCCGGCCACTGAGGGCGCTTACCGGGACGGCTTCAATCTTGCCTCTGACCATTTGCTGATAGGCATCCGCCGGGCGCAGTGTCATCTCGGGCAGCTCGGTGTACATCGCGCGCTGCAGGTGCACCAGAGCATGCTGTTTGTAGCATTGGTGCAACTGCTGACACAGGTCGCGCAGGCCAAGCCCAGCGTATTGTGGCTGCCGGGCGATCTCGGGCAGTGTGCTTTCCAGCGGTGCGTTCTGATCGTACAGGCGCTTGAATTCGCGCAGTTCCGACAGCAGCGTGCTCCATTTGCCCTTGGTTATCCCCAGCGAAAACAGAATGAGAAAGGAATATAGGCCGGTCTTCTCCACGACCAGGCCGCGACCGGCAAGGAAGCGGGTGACAATCGCTGCCGGGATGCCGCTTTTGCCAAGCCGTCCCTTCTCTTCGATACCTGGAGTGAGCAGGGTGACCTTGATTGGGTCGAGCAGCGCATAGTCCTCGGCCATGGCGCCAAAGCCATGCCAGTCGGCATTGTTGCCGAGTGTCCAGTTCTCCGCTTGCAGCTGTTCTGCGCCCAGTGCCTCCTCTGGTTCCCAGACATCGAACCACCATTCCTCATCGGCCAGCTGTTCTGCGGTCTGCTGCATGGCGCGACGGAAGGAGAGTGCCTCGTCCAGGGTTTCCTGAACCAGCGACTCGCCGGCCGGGCCGGCCATCATGCCGGTGGCAACGTCAATCGACGCAATCATGCCGTAATGGGGCGAGGTCGAGGTGTGCATCATGTAGGCCTCATTGAAGCGCTCGTGGTCGAGCTGCTGATCTGCGCTGTCGCGTGCCAGGATGATGGACGCCTGGGACAGTGCGGCTAGTACCTTGTGTGGCGACTGGGTTGCGAACACAAGGGGGTGGCCGGTTCGGCTCGGCTGGCTATGGCTCATGCCGTGCCGGCCCTGATAGAAGGGGTGGAAGGCTGCGTAGCCGTACCACGCCTCATCGAAGTGCAGCACGTCAACGCGCTCGCGCAGTTGCTCGGCGACCATGTCGGTGTTGTAGCACAGGCCGTCGTAGGTCGAGTTGGTCAGGACCGCAAGGCGAATGCGGGCGCTGTCTGTGCGGTTCTGCAGCAGGGGGTGGTTGCTGATCAGGTGAGACAGGTGCTCGCTGCTGAAACTCTGGCGGGCTATCGGGCCGATGATGCCGTAGTCGTTACGCGAGCCGGTCAGATAGATGGGGATGGCGCCAGTCATGATGATCGCGTGCAGAATCGACTTGTGGCAGTTGCGGTCAACCAGTACCAGGTCGTCACGGGTAACGTAGGCGTGCCAGATGATCTTGTTCGATGTGGAGGTGCCGTTGACCACATAGAAGGCATGATCTGCGCCGAAGACGCGGGCGGTGTTGTGTTCGGCGTCGGCAACCGGGCCGGTATGGTCAAGCAGTGAACCGAGCCCCGGTACCGAGACCGAGAGATCCGAACGCAGAGTGTTTTCGCCGAAGAAGTCATGGAAGGCACGGCCGACCGGGCTCTTGCGAAAGGCGACGCCACCGCCGTGGCCGGGTGAGTGCCAGGAGTAGCTGGCACGGCTGCTGTACTCGAGCAGGGCCTTGAAAAAGGGTGGAAGAAGCTGAGCCAGATAGCTGCGGGCGGTGCGCGCAATTTGCCCGGCAATAAAGGGCAGAGTGTCTTCAAACAGATAAATGATTCCGCGTATCTGGTGCAGTTCGCGCAGGGCGCCGAGTTGCTCGGGGTCGATGGTCTGGCGGGTGGTAATTGCCATGATCGGCAGCTCGGGAGAGCGGCTGTGCGCAGCATCAAACAGCGCCTCAACGTCGTTTATTTTGCTGAGTGCCTCGGGCGTGAAGAGGATGCAGGCGAGCCCGCGATGTGCCTCGGCAATCAGTCGGCCTTCTTCCAGCTGCTCTGCACCCAGTACCTCAAAGCCTTCATTGCCCAGAGCCTCGAGCAGCGCGGCCAGTTGGCGGCCTGCAACGTTGTTCTGTCCGATGGCGGGATGGATGACGAGGATCGGGAAGTTGAGCTGTTTGAACATGGTGCGTCCCTGATGTTGGCAGTGCCTCCAGACTAATCCAGGTTGGCGTGCTTTGCATGCAGGTGTGCGGCTTGGCTGGTGTCTTTGTAGTACCATCGCTCATTCAGCCAGCAACCACGTCGCAAGGAGATGCATGTCAGTGAATTGGGATCTGCCAACCCCTTTTGTTCAGCCTATCAAGGTCGTGTCCGAAGATATCGACGAGCTTGGGCACGCCAATAATGCAGTGTATGTGCGCTGGCTTGAGCGCTGTGCCTGGGAGCATTCCAAGTCGTTGGGGCTGGGGCTGGCGGAGTATCGTGAGCTGGATCGGGCGATGGCGGTACTGCGCCACGAGATCGATTACCTGGCGTCGGCATACGAGGGTGACGAGCTGGAGATGGCGACCTGGATCTTTACCTGGGATCGCAAGCTGCGAATGACGCGGCACTTTCAGTTGGTGCGCAAAAGGGACGGGGTCACCTTGCTCCGTGCGCGTACCATATTTGTCTGTATCGAGTTGTCTTCCGGTCGCCCAAAGCGTATGCCCGAGGCCTTTATCGAGGGTTATCGCAAAGGTATGACGCAGGCCCCGGAAGGGTTCTGAGAAGGCCCGGCGCAGGGCGCCGGGCAGGCGCTCAGCGGTACTCGCACAGGTAGGCGGTATCGCGCTCGACCTTCAGGTTGAAGCGACTGTTGGCCGGCACGGTGAACTGGTCGCCGGCGTTGTAGGTGGTCCATTCGTCGCTGCCGGGCAGCTTGACGGTCAGCGCGCCGTTGATGACGTGCATGATTTCCAGTTGGCTGGTGCCGAACTCGTACTCGCCTGGAGCCATTACGCCGACAGTGGCTGCGCCTTCGGGTTGCTTGAAGGCGATAGAGGCAACCTGACCATCGAAATACTGATTTACCTGGAACACGCGCAATACTCCTGCAGATGAAAGGGCGCTCATTATGCCGAGGGCTGATCTGGCGGGCAATTGGGGTTATGCAGGTTCGACTGTAGGGCTGGGCGGTCGTTGGCGTCTGACAACAAAGAGGTGTGCTATGGCAAATGTTGCATTTATCGGTCTGGGTGTCATGGGCTACCCCATGGCGGGGCATCTGCAGCGCGCGGGGCATCAGGTTACGGTTTATAACCGTACTGCCGAGAAGGCGGCGCGCTGGGTGCAGGAGTATGGTGGCCGTTTTGCCGACACGCCTGCCTCTGCCGCGCGAGGGCAGGATTTTGTGCTGCTGTGCGTTGGCAACGATGATGATCTGCGAGCTGTTGTGTGTGGCGAGCTGGGTGTATTTGCCGGCTCGCACAAGGGGCAGGTGGTAGTGGATCACACCACGGCATCGGCCGGCGTGGCCCGCGAGCTGGCGCAGGCCGCTGCGCAACTCGGTGTAGGCTTTCTGGATGCGCCTGTTTCCGGTGGCCAGGCGGGGGCGGAGAAGGGGCAGCTGACGATCATGGCTGGTGGTGATGAATCGGTATTCGACCTGGCGAGACCGATTCTGCATTGTTATTCGAAGATGCTCCGGCATATGGGTGAGGCGGGCAGTGGTCAGTTGACCAAGATGGTGAACCAGATATGCATCGGTGGCTTGCTCCAGGGGTTGGCCGAAGCAATGCATTTCGCTCAGCGTGCCGGGCTGGATGGCGATGCCGTGGTGTCGGTGATCAGCAAGGGCGCTGCGCAGTCCTGGCAGATGGAGAATCGCTACCGAACCATGCTTGATGGCGAATTTGATTTCGGCTTTGCGGTTGACTGGATGCGCAAGGACTTCGCCATCGTGCTGGATGAGGCCCGGCGCAACGGTGCGCAGCTGCCGGTTACGGCGCTGGTTGACCAGTTCTATGCTGATGTTCAGGCGATGGGCGGCGGGCGCTGGGATACATCCAGTCTGATCGCCCGTCTGCAGAAGGGTGATTGATGGACTGTCGTGCAGAGTGCGGCGCCTGTTGTACGGCGCCGTCCATTACCTCGCCGATTCCCGGCATGCCTGGCGGCAAGCCCGCTGGCGTGCCCTGTGTGCAGCTGCTGCCTGATATGCGCTGTGCGATCTTCGGCTCGCCTGAGCGCCCTGCGGTCTGTGCGGGATTTTTGCCGGAAGAAAGTGTTTGCGGCAGCACGCGGGCTGATGCTCTGCGGATTATTGGTTGGCTGGAGTCCGAGACAGGCGCAGCCTAGTCTGGCTGCAGCGGCCTGCCGCGACGATTTAGGGTGCCACCGAATACGTTCACTGCGAGTCCCAGCATGATCAGTAGCGCGCCCAGAATCTGCATCTCATCGAGCTTTTCGCCGAGAATCAGGCTTGATGAGCTGAGACCTACCACCGGAACGAGCATCGAGAAGGGCGCAACCCGGCCCGCCGGGTAACGCGACAGCAGTCGGCTCCAGAGGCCGTAGCCAATCAGCGTGGCGCCGAATGCCAGATAGAACAGGGCAAAAATGGCGGTCCCGCTGACCTCTGACAACGCCTGATGAATCTGTCGCGGACCTTCGAGCCAGAATGACATTGCCATAAACGGTATTGGCGGGATAAGGCTGCCCCATACCACCAGGCTGGTCAGGTTAACCTGTCCAACCTGCTTGGTAATGATGTTGCCGCAGGCCCACATCAGGGCTGCACACAGCGTCAGGATCAGGCCCAGCGTTGTGATGCTCGAGCCGCTTTGCAGGCCGATCAGCAATAACCCGGTCGCGGCGACCAGAAGGCCGGCCAGGTTGTGGATGCGGGCCTTTTCACCTAGTAGCGCAGCTGCCAGCATCAGGGTGAAAAATGCCTGCGACTGCAGCACCAGAGAGGCCATGCCTGCCGGCATGCCGCTGGTCATGGCGCTGAACAGGAATGCAAACTGCCCGAAGGAAATGGTCATCCCGTAGGCTATTAGCCAGCGCAGGGGAATGCGTGGTCGGGGTATGAAAAATACGGCCGGAATGGCTGCAAGCGTGAAGCGCATGGCGCCAAGTAGCATCGGCGGCAGGCTGTCGAGCCCTAGCTTGATAACAACGAAGTTAAGGCCCCACAACAGGATCACGGCGAGCGCGCGGAGCAGGTCACTCAGGGGCATTGGCAGGTACCTCGTGTGTTTGGGTAGCGGTCTATCCAATCACGAAAGCCCGCCGGGCAAGCCATACAGTCAGGTGCAATGAGAGCTGAACAGTTTGATGCGTGCAAAAAAATCCCCGCACATGGCGGGGATTTTTTCACTCTCGGCGCAATTACTTGGAAGGGTAGTCGCGCTGGGTTGAGCCGGTGTACAGCTGGCGCGGCCGGCCAATCTTGTACGGACCGCTGATCATCTCGTTCCAGTGCGCAATCCAGCCCGGCGTGCGGCCGGTGGCAAAGATAACGGTGAACATTTCGGTCGGAATGCCGATCGCTTTCAGGATGATGCCTGAGTAGAAATCGACGTTCGGGTACAGGTTGCGCTCCTTGAAGTACGGATCGTTGCGCGCAATCTCTTCCAGCTTCATGGCCAGTTCCAGCTGCGGATCGTTGATGCCCAGTTCGGCCAGAACTTCGTCGCAGGTCTGCTTCATGACCTTGGCGCGCGGGTCGAAGTTCTTGTAGACGCGGTGACCGAAGCCCATCAGCTTGAAAGGGTCGTCCTTGTCTTTGGCCTTGGCGACGAATTTTTCGATGTTCGATACATCACCGATCTCGTCCAGCATGCGCAGTACCGCTTCGTTTGCGCCACCGTGTGCAGGCCCCCAGAGGGCAGCGATACCTGCTGCAATGCAGGCGAACGGGTTGGCTCCGGACGAGCCGGCCAGGCGTACGGTTGAGGTGGAGGCGTTCTGCTCGTGGTCGGCGTGCAGGACGAATATACGGTCCATTGCCTTGGCCAGTACCGGGCTGATCTTCTTCTCTTCACATGGGGTATTGAACATCATGTGCAGGAAGTTTTCGGAGTAGCTCAGGTCATTGCGCGGGTACATCATGGGCTGCCCCATGGAGTACTTGTAGACCATGGCGGCCAGGGTCGGCATCTTGGCGATCAGACGAATTGCGGAAATTTCGCGATGATGCGGATCGTTGATATCCAGTGAGTCGTGGTAGAAGGCAGAGAGGGCGCCGACAACGCCGCACATGATGGCCATCGGGTGCGCATCGCGGCGGAAGCCGTTGAAGAAATTCTTCAATTGCTCGTGAACCATGGTGTGGTTCTTGATGGTGTTGTCGAACTTGGCCTTCTCTTCTGCGCTGGGCAGTTCGCCCTTGAGCAGCAGGAAGCAGGTCTCCAGGAAGTCGGATTTCTCGGCCAACTGATCGATCGGGTAGCCGCGGTGCAGGAGTACACCCTTGTCGCCGTCGATGTAGGTGATCTTGGATTCACAGGACGAAGTGGCCATAAAGCCAGGGTCGAAGGTGAATACGCCTTGGGCGGTCAAGCCGCGTACGTCCACAACGTCGGGGCCCATGGTCCCGGAATAGACTGGCAGCTCGATGGGGGCCGCGCCCTCGATGATCAACTGCGCCTTTTTGTCAGCCATTGATGGCCTCCTGTTTTGCTGTATCGAAAAGGTGACCCCCCACGCAGGGCCCGCATCACTATAAGGTGATAAATCGGTTTGTCAATTGTGCGGATAGTGAAAGGAAATGAGGTCAATTAAAAGGTTTAATTGCAAGCTTTTCTTGTTGCCTGGCTAGACTTGGCACCGCGGAAACAGAGCGTTTCCCGCCGGTTGTTTCGTTGTAATCAACGGTCTAAGTCACTATACTCCTTGACCGGCAAAGTGACCCGCAGGGCTTCGCCAGAGGCTGCTGGGGCGGGTCATTAAAGGTGTCACAGTGCATCTTCCTATAATCCAGCCCTGTCCACAGGGCCCTGAGTGTGAATATAGCCGTGAATAGCAAACGACCCGTCAACCTCGACCTCAGGACTATCAAGCTTCCTGTAACCGCATACACGTCAATTCTGCATCGCATTTCTGGCGTGATCCTGTTTGTCGCCATCGCTGGGCTTCTCTGGATGCTCGACACCTCTCTCACCTCCGAGAGCGGCTTTGAGCAGATCAAGAGCTGCCTGCAGAACCCACTGGCCAAGCTGGTCATCTGGGGCATTCTGTCCGCGCTTCTCTACCACCTCATTGCCGGTGTGCGTCATCTGGTAATGGATGCGGGGATTGGTGAAGGGCTGGAAAGCGGCAAGCTTGGTTCGCAGGTAGTAATCGTGGTTTCTGCCATCGTGATTGTTCTTCTGGGGGTGTGGATATGGTAACGAATGTCACCAACCTGTCTCGCAGCGGTCTCTATGACTGGATGGCGCAGCGCGTCTCCGCTGTAGTGCTGGCTGCTTATGTGCTGTTTTTGCTTGGCTACCTGATTTGCAATCCGGGGCTGACCTTTGCTGATTGGCATGGTCTGTTTTCCCAGAGCTGGATGCGCATCTTTAGCCTGCTGACACTGGTTTCGCTGAGTGTGCATGCGTGGGTTGGGATGTGGACCATCTCGACCGACTACCTGACTCCCATGGCCCTTGGCAAATCTGCCACCGTTGTCCGCTTCCTGTTCCAGGCGGTCTGCGGTCTGGTCATGTTCGTGATTTTCGTCTGGGGCGTGCAGATTCTCTGGGGTAACTAAATGTCTAACATTCGCACACTGACTTTTGATGCCATCATCGTGGGTGGTGGTGGTGCCGGCATGCGCGCTGCACTGCAGCTGGCTCAGGGTGGTCACAAGACCGCTGTTGTAACCAAGGTATTCCCGACTCGCTCGCACACCGTTTCGGCCCAGGGTGGCATCACCTGCGCCATCGCCTCTGCCGATCCGAATGACGATTGGCGCTGGCACATGTACGACACCGTCAAGGGCTCCGACTACATCGGTGACCAGGACGCAATCGAGTACATGTGTTCCGTTGGCCCGGAAGCGGTCTTCGAGCTTGAGCACATGGGTCTGCCGTTCTCCCGTACCGAAACCGGGCGCATCTATCAGCGTCCGTTCGGTGGTCAGTCCAAGGGGCCGGATAACCCGACTCAGGCTGCCCGTACCTGTGCTGCAGCCGACCGTACCGGTCACGCGCTGCTGCACACCCTGTATCAGAACAACGTCAAGCACAACACCTCGTTCCTGAACGAGTGGTATGCCGTGGATCTGGTCAAGAACCAGGACGGTGCTGTCGTTGGTGTTATCGCCATCTGCATTGAAACCGGCGAAACCGTCTATATCCGTGCCAAGGCTACCGTGCTGGCGACTGGCGGTGCAGGTCGCATCTATGCCTCTACCACCAACGCCCTGATCAATACTGGCGACGGCGTTGGCATGGCTCTGCGTGCTGGCGTGCCGGTGCAGGACATCGAAATGTGGCAGTTCCACCCGACCGGTATCGCCGGCGCCGGCACCCTGGTTACCGAGGGTTGCCGTGGCGAAGGTGGCTACCTGATCAACAAGCACGGTGAGCGTTTCATGGAGCGTTATGCTCCGAACGCGAAAGACCTGGCTGGCCGCGACGTGGTTGCGCGCTCCATGGTCAAGGAAATTCTGGCCGGTAACGGCTGTGGTCCGGATGGCGACCACGTCATGCTCAAGCTGGATCACCTGGGCGAGGAAGTGCTGCACAGCCGTCTGCCCGGTATCTGCGAACTGTCCAAGACCTTCGCCCACGTTGATCCGGTCACTGCGCCGATCCCGGTTGTTCCGACCTGTCACTACATGATGGGTGGTATCGCTACCAATATTCATGGTCAGGCGATTACCCAGGATGCCAACGGCAACGACAAGATTGTTGAAGGTCTGTTCGCTGTTGGTGAAGTGGCCTGCGTATCCGTACACGGCGCCAACCGTCTGGGCGGCAACTCGCTGCTGGACCTGGTTGTATTTGGTCGTGCTGCCGGTCTGCACCTGGAGTCTGCACTGAAGGAAGGCATCGATCACCGCGGTGCGTCCGAGTCCGACATCGACGCCTCCCTGGCGCGCCTGTCCGGTCTGAACGAGCGTACTACCGGCGAAGACGTTGCTCCGCTGCGTAAGGAACTGCAGAACTGCATGCAGAACTATTTCGGTGTATTCCGTACCGGTGAATACATGCAGAAGGGTATTGCTCAGCTGGCTGATCTGCGTGAGCGCATTGCCAACGTCAAGATCGAAGACAAGAGTCAGGCATTCAACACCGCACGTATCGAAGCGCTGGAACTGCAGAACCTGCTGGAAGTGGCTGAAGCCACTGCGATCGCAGCTGAAGCCCGCAAGGAAAGCCGCGGCGCCCACGCGCGTGAAGACTTCGAGGATCGCGATGACGTGAACTGGCTGTGCCACAGCCTGTACATGCCTGAAACCAAGCAGCTGAACAAGCGCGCGGTCAACTTCGCGCCCAAGACTGTTCCGGCATTTGAGCCTAAAGTGCGTACTTACTAAGGGTGATCGATATGTTGCAAGTTAGTGTTTATCGTTACAACCCCGAGAGCGACAACGCTCCTCACATGCAGGACTTTCAGGTTGATACCGGCGGCAAGGACATCATGGTTCTTGACGTGCTGGCCCTGATCAAGGAACAGGATGTAGGTTTTTCCTACCGCCGTTCCTGTCGTGAAGGTGTGTGCGGCTCTGATGGCATGAATATCAACGGCAAAAACGGCCTGGCGTGTATCACTCCGCTGTCTTCCGTGGTCAAGAACAACAAGCTTGTGCTGCGTCCTTTGCCAGGTTTGCCGGTAATTCGTGACTTGGTTGTAGATATGAGCATCTTCTACAAGCAGTACGAAAAAGTGCAGCCGTATCTGCAAAACGACACGCCGGCGCCCGCTATCGAGCGCCTGCAGTCACCCGAAGAGCGGGAAAAACTGGATGGCCTGTACGAGTGTATTCTCTGTGCTTGCTGTTCGACGTCCTGTCCTTCCTTCTGGTGGAACCCGGACAAGTTTATCGGCCCGGCTGGTCTGCTGCAGGCTTACCGCTTCCTGGCGGATAGTCGCGATGAAAAGACCGACGAGCGTCTGGCTTCGCTGGATGATCCGTTCAGTGTATTCCGCTGCCGCGGCATCATGAACTGCGTGAATGTGTGCCCGAAGGGTCTCAACCCGACTCGTGCCATTGGTCACATCCGCAACATGCTGCTGCAAAGCGGTACCTGATCGGCTTAAATTGCATTAAGTTGGCCTGTACCGGCTCCTGCCATAGGGAGCCGGTCAGTTTTTTAACGAGCCGCAGCCCAAAAAGCAGCGGTTTGTATGTACCTAAACCAGCAGGGGCACTCGGGTAACACCCGAACTATCTGTCGGGGCCGGCAATTTTCCGTTAAACGGGATAGGTGGCGGCAGGATTGGAGGCAGCGACACTGCCACTAGTCAACGCCAGCAGTTTCGCGCGGATGGCTGAGTCATTGAATGACTCGCCAATTAATGGTCTTAGCGCCAGGTGGTGTCCCCTTATAGAGGGTGACCAAGCATGCCAGACAGCGTAATGCAGCAGCTGTGGAGCACCTCTCACCTTGATGGTGGGAATGCGTCCTATGTTGAAGAGCTTTATGAGCTCTACCTGCAAGATCCGAACAGTGTTTCCGAAGAGTGGCGAAGCTATTTCCAAAAGCTGCCCCAGGTAAACGGTCACGCCGGTTCGGACGTTCCCCACTCCGCAATTCGCGACCACTTCCTTCAGCTCGCCAAGAGCAATCGTCGTCCGCAGGCTGTCAGCGGCGGCGCAGTCAGTAGCGAGCACGAGAAAAAGCAGATCGATGTTCTGCGTCTGATCCAGGCTTTCCGGATGCGTGGCCATCAGGCTTCCACTCTTGATCCCCTGGGCCTTTGGAAGCGCGAAGAAATCGCCGACCTGACTCTGGCCGATTACGGCCTGACCAATGCTGATCTGGACACGGTGTTCCGCACCGGTGAGCTGCAGATCGGCAAGGATGAGGCGACCCTGCGTGAAATTCTGGATGCGCTGAAATCGACCTATTGCTCGACCTTCGGGGCCGAGTACATGCACATCGTGGATTCCACTCAGCGCCGCTGGTTCCAGCAGCGTATCGAAAGCGTGCGCGGCAAGCCCCAGCTGGGCGCTGATACCAAGCGTCACCTGCTCGAGCGTCTGACTGCTGCTGAAGGTCTGGAGAAGTATCTGGGTACCAAGTATCCGGGTACCAAGCGTTTTGGTGTGGAAGGGGGTGAGAGCCTCATTCCCATGCTGGATGAAATCATTCAGCGTGCAGGCTCCTACGGCACCCAGGAAGTTGTGCTCGGCATGGCACACCGCGGCCGATTGAACGTGCTGGTCAACACCCTCGGCAAGAACCCCCGCGACCTGTTCGACGAGTTCGAAGGCAAGAAGAAGGTCGACATGGGCTCCGGTGACGTCAAGTACCACCAGGGCTTCTCGTCCAACGTCATGACCTCCGGTGGCGAAGTCCATTTGGCGCTGGCCTTCAACCCGTCTCACCTGGAGATTGTTTCTCCGGTGGTCGAGGGGTCCGTACGCGCCCGTCAGGACCGTCGCCTCGACGTGACTGGCGACAAGGTGCTGCCGATCAGCATTCACGGTGATGCAGCCTTTGCCGGTCAGGGTGTGGTCATGGAGACATTCCAGATGTCCCAGACCCGAGCCTACAAGACTGGTGGTACCATCCACATCGTCATCAACAACCAGGTTGGCTTCACCACCAGCCGCCAGGACGATGCGCGTTCCACCGAGTACTGCACCGACGTTGCCAAGATGATTCAGGCGCCGATCTTCCACGTCAATGGCGATGATCCGGAAGCGGTTCTGTTTGTAACCCAGCTGGCCGTTGACTACCGCATGCAGTTCAAGCGTGACGTCGTCATCGATATGGTCTGCTACCGCCGTCGCGGCCACAACGAAGCCGACGAGCCCTCTGGTACCCAGCCGCTGATGTATGAAGTCATCACCAAGCACCCGACAACCCGCGAAATCTACGCGGAGCGCCTGGTTGCCGAAGGCGTGCTGAGCAAGGAAGACGTTCAGGATTACTTCGAGGAGTACCGCAACGCGCTGGATAACGGTGACCACGTGGTCAAGAGCCTGGTCAAGGAGCCGGACAGCAGTTCGTTCGTTGACTGGACGCCGTACCTGAATCACAAGTGGACTGCGCGTCACGACACCAGTTTTGACCTGAAAACGCTTCAGGAACTGGCCAACCGCTTGACGGATCTGCCGGACGGTCTGGTTCTGCAGCGTCAGGTCGGCAAGATCATTGAAGACCGTCGCAAGATGGCTGCCGGTGCTCTGGCGCTGAACTGGGGTTTCGCCGAAACCATGGCCTACGCCACGCTGCTGCACGAAGGTCACCCCGTGCGCATCACTGGTCAGGACGTGGGTCGCGGCACCTTCTCGCACCGTCACGCTGTGCTGCACAGTCAAAACGATGGCCGTGCCTATGTTCCGCTGCGCAAGCTGAGCGACAACCAGCCGCGTTTCGATATCTACGACTCCTTCCTGTCGGAGGAGGCCGTACTGGCGTTTGAATACGGTTACGCAACAACCACGCCCAATGCGCTGGTTATCTGGGAAGCCCAGTTCGGTGACTTCTTCAATGGTGCCCAGGTGGTCGTCGACCAGTTCATCACCAGCGGCGAGCACAAGTGGGGACGTCTGTGTGGTCTGACCATGCTGCTGCCGCACGGCTACGAAGGGCAGGGTCCGGAGCACTCGTCCGCCCGTCTCGAGCGCTTCCTGCAACTGTGTGCCGAGCACAACATTCAGGTGTGCGTGCCGTCTACTCCGGCTCAGGTCTACCACATGCTGCGCCGCCAGGTGATTCGTCCGCTGCGCAAGCCGCTGATTGCCCTGACTCCCAAGTCGCTGCTGCGCCACAAGCTGGCGACCTCGACACTGGAAGAACTGGCCGAAGGCTCCTTCCAGACCGTGATTCCGGAGATCGATGCAATCGATCCGAAGAAGGTTGATCGCGTCGTCATGTGTAGCGGCAAGGTCTACTATGACCTGCTGGAAAAGCGTCGCAATGAGGAGCTGGACAACGTTGCGGTTATTCGTATCGAACAGCTGTATCCGTTCCCTGAGGACGATCTGGCCGATGTGCTGGCACCCTACAAGAACCTGAAGAAGGTTGTCTGGTGTCAGGAAGAGCCGATGAACCAGGGCGCCTGGTACTGCAGCCAGCATCATATGCGTCGTGTACTGTCTCAGCACAAGACCAAGAATCTGTATCTGGACTACGCTGGACGTGAGGCTTCTGCCGCGCCGGCCTGCGGCCATCCTTCCATGCACGCTGAACAGCAGGAAAAGCTCCTGCAAGACGCCTTTACCGTCTGAGCTACGCCAGACAACAGAGATTAATAAGGATCGACAATGGCTATTGAAATCAAAGCCCCAACTTTTCCGGAATCGGTGGCTGACGGCACTGTTGCCACTTGGCACAAGCAACCGGGTGATGCGGTAAAACGCGATGAGCTGCTGGTAGATATCGAGACCGACAAGGTCGTTATGGAAGTGCTGGCGGAAGCTGACGGCGTCATGGGCGACATTGCCAAGGCCGAAGGCGACACCGTACTGAGTGGCGAAGTCCTGGGCGTGCTGAGAGACGGTGAGGCTGCTGCAGCGCCGGCTGCCAAGCCGGCTGAGGCCAAGGCCGAGTCTGCACCGGCTGCTGCCGAAGCCACGGGCGAAGAGCCCATGCTGTCGCCGGCCGCTCGCAAGCTGGCCGAGGAAAACGGTCTGGTCGCGTCCGATATTTCCGGTACCGGCAAGGGCGGTCGCGTCACCAAGGAAGACGTGCTGAACGCTGTTGAAGCCAAGAAGAACGCTCCGGCTGCCAAGCCTGCTGCACCGGCAGCGCCGGCTGCCGCTGTTGCGCTGCCTGAAGGCGATCGGACCGAGAAACGCGTGCCGATGACCCGCCTGCGTGCGCGTATCGCCGAGCGTCTGGTTGACGCCCAGTCCAACATGGCCATGCTGACTACCTTCAACGAGGTCAACATGAAGCCGGTCATGGACCTGCGCAGCAAGTACAAGGACCTGTTCGAGAAGAAGCACAACGGCGTGCGTCTGGGCTTCATGTCCTTCTTCGTCAAGGCGGCTACCGAAGCACTCAAGCGCTTCCCGGCGGTCAACGCCTCCATTGACGGCAACGACATTGTCTACCACGGCTATCAGGATATTGGCGTTGCCGTATCCAGTGACCGCGGTCTTGTTGTGCCGATTCTGCGCAACACCGAGCACATGGGCCTGGCAGACATCGAAGGCACCATCGCCGATTACGGCCGCAAGGCTCGCGACGGCAAGCTGACCATGGAAGAGATGACCGGCGGCACCTTCACTATCTCCAACGGTGGTGTATTCGGTTCGCTGGTATCCACTCCGATCGTGAACCCGCCGCAGGCAGCTATTCTGGGCATGCACAAGATCCAGGAGCGGCCGATGGCGGTCAACGGTCAGGTTGTCATCCTGCCGATGATGTATCTGGCACTGTCCTACGACCACCGCCTGATCGACGGCAAGGAAGCGGTGAGCTTCCTGGTTGCCATCAAGGACCTGCTGGAAGACCCGGCTCGTCTGCTGCTGGACGTTTGATCGGTACTACGGGTTTTTAGCAGCAGATTACTCGCCCGGCACCCAGTGCCGGGCTCCGTTTTGAGTTCTGCTGCCAACAGAGGATTTGCTCATGAGTCAGAAATACGATGTGGTAGTCATTGGCGCGGGCCCTGGCGGCTACGTTGCCGCCATCCGTGCCGCGCAGCTGGGTCTGAAGACCGCCTGTATCGAGAAATACGTCGGCAAGGACGGCAAGAACGCCCTTGGTGGCACCTGCCTGAATGTTGGCTGTATCCCGTCCAAGGCACTGCTGGACAGCAGCTGGAAGTACTACGAAGCCAAAGAGGGCTACAAGGTCCACGGCATCGACGTCAAGGGCATCAGCATGGATGTTCCGGCGATGGTCGAGCGCAAGGACAAGATCGTCAAGCAGTTCAGCGGTGGCGTTGCGACCCTGTTCAAGGCCAATGGTGTTACCAGCATTGAAGGTCACGGCAAGCTGCTGGCCGGCAAGAAGGTTGAAGTCACCGCCCCCGATGGTACCGTGACTGTACTGGATGCTGAGAACGTGATTCTGGCCTCCGGCTCCGT
This sequence comes from Halopseudomonas sp. L-58, assembly GCF_056859475.1. Classification (NCBI taxonomy): domain Bacteria; kingdom Pseudomonadati; phylum Pseudomonadota; class Gammaproteobacteria; order Pseudomonadales; family Pseudomonadaceae; genus Halopseudomonas; species Halopseudomonas sp. L-58. The sequence goes on along the minus strand of NZ_JBSXON010000075.1, from coordinate 54,128 downwards.
GCCGATCAACATTCCGCCGGCACCGCTGACCGACGATATTATCGTCGATTCCACCGGTGCTCTGGACTTCACCTCTGTACCGAAGAAACTGGGCGTTATCGGCGCTGGTGTGATCGGTCTGGAACTGGGTTCGGTATGGCGCCGTCTGGGCGCTGAAGTGGTCGTATTCGAAGCACTGGATTCCTTCCTGAGCCTGGCCGATGAGCAGGTTGCCAAGGAAGCCTTGAAGACCTTCACCAAGCAGGGTCTGCAGGTTCGCCTGGGCGCGCGCGTTACCGGTACCGAGATCAAGCGCAAGCAGGTCACCGTGTCGTTTACCGACAGCGAAGGCGAGCAGCAGCTGACCTTTGACAAGCTGATTGTGGCCGTTGGCCGCCGTCCTTACACCGAAAACCTGCTGGCCTCCGATTGTGGTGTCGATCTGGACGAGCGTGGCATGGTGTATGTTGATGACTACTGCGCCACCAGCGTGCCGGGCGTATACGCCGTCGGTGACATGGTTCGCGGCCCGATGCTGGCCCACAAGTCGTCGGAAGAGGGCGTAATGGTTGCCGAGCGCATCGCCGGGCACAAGGCCGCGATGAACTACGACCTGATCCCGTCTGTTATTTACACCCACCCGGAAATCGCATGGGTCGGCAAGAACGAGAAGCAGCTCAAGGCTGAAGGCGTCGAGTTCAACGTCGGCGTATTCCCGTTCGCTGCCAGTGGTCGTGCGGTTGCCGCCAACGACACCGGCGGCTTCGTCAAGATGATTGCCGATGCCAAGACAGACCGCGTATTGGGTGTTCACGTTATTGGCCCTAGCGCTGCCGAACTCGTTCAGCAGGGCGCCATCGCGATGGAATTCGGTACCAGCGCAGAAGATCTGGGCATGATGGTCTTCTCGCACCCGACGCTGTCCGAGGCGCTGCATGAAGCGGCACTGGCGGTAAATGGCCACGCAATTCATGTCGCCAACCGCAAGAAGCGTTAATATAGCGCGCTGACCCGGCGGTCGCAGTGCGACAGTCGGGTCAACAGCGCAGCTTAAAGGACAACTTTGGCCGAGCAATCGGCCAGGCCACGATAGGGTGGTCAGCCGTGTTGCCGGATGCCGGTTTGCCCGTCACGAGCCCGTCGAAAAGGGCGAGTGCAGGCAGAAGGGCATGTAAAGGATGAGACATGTGCGGGTCAGCAGGTCTCCGGCAGAACGGCATTGGTGGTTACGGTCCCCTAGGACAGTGGCTATAAAACGTAATTCCTACACGATCAAAACGGTAGAAAAGCATGAATCTTCACGAATATCAGGGGAAGCAGCTGTTCGCTGAATACGGCCTTCCAGTATCCAAGGGTTTTGCTGTCGACACTCCGGAAGAAGCGGCTGAAGCCTGTGACAAGATTGGCGGCGATATGTGGGTCGTCAAGGCTCAGGTTCACGCTGGTGGCCGCGGTAAAGCCGGCGGTGTAAAGCTGGTCAAGAGCAAGGAAGATGCAAAAGCCTTCGCCGAGAAGTGGCTGGGTCAGCGTCTGGTTACTTACCAGACTGATGCCAATGGTCAGCCGGTCAGCAAGATTCTGGTTGAGTCCTGCACCGACATCGCCAAGGAACTGTACCTGGGCGCGGTAGTTGATCGTTCCACTCGCCGTATCGTCTTCATGGCCTCCACCGAAGGTGGTGTCGAGATCGAGAAGGTTGCGGAAGAGACGCCTGAGAAGATCCTGAAAGCTACCATCGACCCGCTGGTTGGCCCGCAGCCCTATCAGGGCCGTGAGCTGGCATTCAAGCTGGGCCTCGAAGGCGACCAGATCAAGCAGTTCACCAACATTTTCGTAGGCCTTGGCAAGCTGTTCGCCGACTACGACCTGGCGCTGCTGGAAATCAATCCGCTGGTGATCAAGGAAGACGGCAACCTGCATTGCCTGGACGCCAAGATCAACATCGACGGCAACGCCATGTACCGTCAGCCCAAGCTGCGCGCCATGCACGATCCGTCCCAGGACGATCCGCGTGAAGCCCACGCTGCCAAGTTCGAACTGAACTACGTTGCTCTGGAAGGCAACATCGGCTGCATGGTCAACGGCGCCGGTCTGGCCATGGGTACCATGGACATCGTCAACCTGCACGGCGGCAAGCCTGCCAACTTCCTGGACGTGGGCGGCGGCGCGACCAAAGAGCGCGTTACCGAAGCGTTCAAGATCATCCTGTCCGACTCCAACGTACAAGCGGTTCTGGTTAACATCTTCGGCGGTATCGTACGCTGCGACATGATTGCTGAAGGCATCATCGGCGCCGTTAAAGAAGTAGGCGTCAAGGTACCGGTTGTTGTTCGTCTGGAAGGCAACAACGCCGATCTCGGCGCCAAGGTATTGGCCGAGAGTGGCCTGAACATCATCGCTGCAACCAGTCTGACCGACGCTGCCCAGCAAGTCGTCAAGGCCGCGGAGGGTAAATAATGAGCATCCTGATCAACAAAGACACCAAGGTCATCTGCCAGGGCTTCACCGGCTCGCAGGGTACTTTCCACTCCGAGCAGGCGATTGCCTACGGCACCAAGATGGTTGGTGGCGTTACTCCGGGCAAAGGTGGCACTACTCACCTGGGCCTGCCGGTGTTCAACACCGTTGCTGAAGCTGTTGAGGCAACTGGCGCCGAAGCCAGCGTGATCTACGTTCCGGCTCCGTTCTGCAAGGACTCCATCCTTGAAGCGGCCAACAGCGGCATCAAGCTGATTGTCTGCATCACCGAAGGCATCCCGACTCTCGACATGCTGGACGCCAAGGTCAAGTGTGACGAGCTGGGCGTGCGCCTGATCGGCCCGAACTGCCCGGGTGTCATCACCCCCGGCGAGTGCAAGATCGGTATCATGCCGGGTCACATCCACCTGCCGGGCAAAGTCGGTATCGTTTCCCGTTCCGGTACCCTGACCTATGAAGCGGTCAAGCAGACTACTGACGCCGGCTTCGGTCAGTCCACTTGCGTCGGTATCGGTGGCGACCCGATCCCGGGCTCCAACTTCATCGACATCCTGAAGATGTTCCAGGAAGATCCGAAGACCGAAGCGATCGTCATGATCGGTGAGATCGGCGGTAGCGCTGAAGAAGAAGCGGCTGCGTTCATCAAGGCCAACGTCACCAAGCCGGTTGTATCCTACATCGCTGGTGTTACTGCTCCGGCAGGCAAGCGTATGGGTCACGCTGGTGCGATCATCTCCGGCGGCAAGGGTACTGCAGACGAGAAGTTTGCTGCTCTGGAAGACGCTGGCGTGAAAACTGTTCGCTCGCTGGCCGACATCGGCGCAGCGCTGGCTGAACTGACTGGCTGGACCATGAAGTAATTTTCATTGGTCAACGGTAGTGACAGAACCCCGCTTCGGCGGGGTTTTGTTTTATCTGCCATGCTTTCCCACATCGCTGTGTGCCGGGGCACATGGGTCGCAGGATATGAGTCACATGAAGGTATTTGACCGGATTAGCGTTCTGCATCTTATGGCAGGGGCGCTGCAGGCCATGCTCGCATACGGGTTATACCAGTCGGCCGAGTTGCATGTCTGGCCGGCAACCCATGCTGCCGCCTATATCCCGCTGTTCATGGTAATGGTCTTTCTGCCGCTGAGTTTTTACTGCGCCAGTGAGGCGATTGCGGTGCGGCGCTGGCTGCTGAGTATTGGCGTAGCGCTGGCTGCCGCACTGGTTGGTCTGCATCAGGGCCTTACGACCGGCAGCTTGCGTCGACATGCCGAGACTGCTGCCGGTTGGTCGCCGTCGCAGGTAGGGGACTACCTTGGGCCTGCCTTGATCTTTTTTGTGGCGGCGTTCCTGCTGGTTCCCGCACTGGCACTCATATCGCGTGATCGCTGGCGAGTAGATTACGCTCGTTGGGTTGACGCCTTGCTCCGTAACGCGCTGATTCTTGCGCAGGCTGCGCTGGTTCTTGCGCTGTTCTGGGGCGTCCTGGCGTCTGCTGCAGGATTGTTCAAGCTGGTGGCGTTGACCTTTCTCGCGGATCTGATTGAGCAAGCGTGGTTTTCAATACCTCTGAGTACGCTGGTGTTCGCCCACGCAGTGTCGGTAGTCGTTCGCATAAATCGGGTAGCTGACTTTATTTATCTGCGTGCGAGGCAGCTTTGCGGTTGGTTGTATCCCTTGGCTGCGCTGCTGGGGATCGGGTTTGTCGGCAGCTGGGGCGTACAGGGCATCGAGCGACTGCTCTCCACCGGTCGTGCTGCCAGTCTGTTGCTGTGGTTTGTGGTGCTCAGCCTGCTACTGCTCAACCTGGCGTCGCGAGGCGGCGCCGAGCCGGTGGCTGGAGGGCGCGCGATGCGCACGTTAACGGCGCTGGGCAAGCTGGTGTTGCTGCCGATGGTGGCAGTGGCCGGTTATTCGCTCAGTTTGCGTATCAGTCAGTACGGTCTGACGCCGGAGCGTGTCTGGGCAATGGTGGTTACGTTGATTGTCGGGTTGCTTGTGGGCGGTTACGTACTGGATGCACTTGTCGCGCTGCGCGGCCGTTATCCAGGCTCGCTGATGCCCGCGACCAATGTTGTTGCTGCGGTAGTCACGGTGCTCGCGATACTGTTGCTGCTCGGAGGCCCGCTTGATCCAAGACGTTTGAGCGTAAACAGTCAGATGGCGCGACTGGATGTGTCGGGCGGAGACGATCAGGCGTTGGTCAACTTTCTGGCCTGGCAAGGTGGCAACTACGGTGTGGTGGCGCTGACGTCGCTTGCCCGCGAGGCGAGTGAGAGCGATAGCGGGGCGGCGCGCCGCTCGGCCATGGCTCTGCAGATGCTTGGGCGCATGCGCGAAAATCGCAGCCGGTTGCATGAGCAGGTTGCTTCGCTACCGGTGTTCCCCCGTACGAGCACTGTACCTTCTGCGCTGCTGGAAAGGTTGGGTGATGAACCGCTGCTGGCCGGCTGCAGTGCTCAGGTAGCTGATAATAACGCGTGTCTGATTTGGGCCTTGCAACTGGAGGTCACCGGCCAGTCCGCTTTTGTTGTACTGGGACGCGAGTTCACAGAGCAGCCACCCTTTGGCCGAATCTGGTTTGAAGACGAGCAGGGCGGCTGGCAGATCGGCGGTACGCTCGGCCCGGCTCAGACGCTGGATGGTTGCGAGGCCAGCGATTACCGCCCGGCAGGTTTGTTCGATGCAGTAGTGCAGAACAGGGTAGAATTCGCCGCCAAAAACATACGGGACCTGGTTTTTGACCGGTTTCGGATTCCCACGACTATCTGGTCTGCCGACGGTTGTCGGTAGCGTCCTGGGCTTAAATTCAGGTTCGAGGGTACAGGGATCAGTCACTCGTACAACGAACAGTCAAACTCAAATCTATGACCAAACAACTTACACCCATTGATGTACTCGCCCTCGGCTTCATGACCTTTGCACTGTTTCTCGGTGCGGGCAACGTAATCTTTCCGCCCGGTGCGGGCCTCGCTGCCGGCGAAAATATCTGGCCAACGGCCTTTGGTTTTCTGATTACCGCTGTTGGCCTGCCGCTGTTGACGCTGATTGCACTGGCTCGGGTTGGAGGTGGTCTGGCTCAGCTCACCGGCCCCCTTGGGCGCGTGGCCGGTGTGCTGCTGAGCGTTCTCGTGTATCTCGCGATCGGGCCGTTGTTTGCTACGCCGCGGACTGCTGTCGTCTCCTATCAGATCGGTGTGGTGCCTTTTGTCCAGGATGGTTGGCAGGCCTTGCTCGGCTATTCGATCGTGTACTTCTCGGTCGTCATCTTTCTGGCTCTGAAGCCGGGTCAACTGGTTGATCGCATCGGTAAGTACATCACTCCGGTACTGCTGCTGGGGTTGCTGATGCTGGGGGTTGCCGCGCTCCTTTTTCCCGCTGGTCAAATGCACGCACCCTCCGAGCAGTATCGCTCTGCGCCACTGATTCAGGGGTTTTTGCAGGGCTATCTGACCATGGACACGCTCGGTGCTCTGGTGTTCGGTATCGTAATTACCACGGCGATTCGTGACCGCCAGGTCAGCGAGACGCGTCTGATTACCCGTTATACCGTGCTGGCTGCCGTTATTGCCGCTGCCGGCTTGTCGATGGTGTATCTGGCTCTGTTTTATCTGGGCGCGACCAGTGGCGCACTGGTCGGTGAGGGCGTCAATGGCGGGCAGATTCTGGCGTCCTATGTTCAGCACCGTTTTGGTGTTGCAGGCAGTGCGTTGTTGGCCCTGGTAATTATTCTGGCGTGCCTGACAACGGCCGTTGGCTTGCTGACAGCCTGCGGCGAGTATTTCAGTCGCTTGCTGCCGCTCAGTTATCGGGCCGTCGTCTGGGTGTTTGGCCTGTTCAGCATGGCGGTTGCCAATCAGGGTCTGGACAGCCTGATCAGTGTGTCCATCCCTGTGCTGGTTGGTCTGTACCCGCTGGCGATCGCGCTGGTTTGCATGAGTCTGCTGTGTGCAGGGATGGCGCGTCCGCAGAATCTGATGCGGCCGGTCATGCTGGTCACCTTGGTGTTTGGTGTGATTGACGGTTTGAAGGCGGCCGGTCTGATCAGCAGTGCGGGCGCCTGGATCGATGCATTGCCGCTGTCGGATCAGAGTCTTGGCTGGTTGTTGCCGGTCGCTGTAACCCTGTTGGCCGCTATACTCGTCGAGTATCTGCGCCACGGCAGTCTGCATCAGCAACAGGCGGGGCGGTGATGCCGCTCTATTGCAGGTATTAGCGGTGGTATCTGAGGAGAGGTAATGCTGTCGATTCCGGATGCGGGAAGTCTTTGGATCAATCTGCTGGCGATCAGCTGGTTTTTGCTCTGCTGGGTTGGCTACACCTACTATGCGTTGCGCAAGGGCCGCGACACCGCGTGTCTGGCTACTGTGCTGCACCTGTATCGTCGAGACTGGATGAACCGTCTGCTGATGCGTGAGCAACGCATGGCTGATGCCAGCGTGATTGGTAATCTGGAGCGAAACACGTCATTTTTCGCGTCCAGTACCCTGCTGATACTCGCGGGTCTGATTACTGTTATCGGGGCGTCAGACAAGGCTGTTGTGCTGTTGCACGAACTGCCCTTTGTTGCCCAGGTTGGGCGCGAGATATTCGAGCTCAAGCTTCTGGTACTGACGGCGATCTTTGTCTATGCGTTTTTTACCTTCTCCTGGGGTATGCGCCAGTACAACTTTGCCTCGGTGCTGCTGGGCTCAGCGCCACTGCTAGGCGAGAAGAATGTCACCGAGGCAGAGCGCAATGCCTACGCCGAGCGCATGGCCCGGGTGCTGTCCATGGCAGGCAATGAATTCAACCTTGGTCTTCGTTCCTACTACTTTGCTCTGGGAACGCTTACCTGGTTCATCAATCCGCTGCTCTTCATTTTGACCGTTGCCGGTGTGGTGGTGGTACTGTATCGCCGTGAGTTTCATTCGGACGTGCTGCATATCATGATGTTCAGCCCGGCGCCGATACCCCCGTCCGCACAAATGGAGAAAACGGAATGAGTGTGCCTCTGTGGTGTTTGTTTGTCGCAGCGTTACTGCTGGTGTTTACCAAAGTCCCGGTCGCCATTGCGCAGGGGCGTTCGGGGAAGGGGTATGACAACGCGCATCCGCGTGCTCAGCAGGCGGCATTGACCGGCTGGGGTGCACGTGCGCTGGCGTCTCATCAGAATATGATTGAGGCGTTTCCGCTGTTTGCGGCAGGGGTGCTGGTAGTACAGGTAACGGGAACCGCTGGCAGCCTTGCCAATCTGCTGTGCCTGCTTTTTATTGCCTGCAGGATTGTCTACAGTGCACTGTATCTCATGAATCAGGCGACGTTGCGCAGTCTGGTCTGGATCGTAGGCTTTGTCTGCTGTCTGGGCCTTCTGCTGGTCCCCGCGCTGGCCTGAGGGCGGGGTAGACAGGCATGCCGGGAGGCATGCCTGCACCACAGAGTTGTTACTCCTCCATGGCTTTCTCCATCTCGTTTTTGGAGTCGGTAGCCGCATCCTGAACTGCGTCTGCCTTTTCCTCAATGTAGTCGGCGGATGCATCGTACGCCTGCTCAACATTGTCCTTGGTCGCGTCGTACGCCTGCTCGACGTTTTCCCTGGTCGCGTCGTAGGCTTGCTCAACCTGATCACCGGCTGCTTCAACCTTCTGTTCCAGCACCTCGCCGGCGGTCGGCTCGTTACCGGTCATTTCCTGCGCTTTCTGCTCGGTGGCGTCGGCTACATCACCTGCGGCCTCCTGCATGCTGTCTACGGCATCAGACATGGACTCGCGTGCGTCCTCCATCTTGTCTTCCGGGCTCTCCTGGCAACCGGCCATCAGGCCTACGCTCGCCATCAACATCACTGCGGCAGCTACTTTCTTCATTGCTTCTCTCCTTGATAGTCAGGGCAGTACCCTTGCCCCTTCTTATTGTGCTTCTTGGGCTTTCTGCTCTATGGCCTCGCCTGTGCTTTCGACAGCTTCACCTACGCTGTCTACCGCGTCAGACATTTCCTGCTTCGCATCCTCAAGCTTGTCCTCGGGCTCCTGCTGGCAACCCGTCAGCCAAAGACTGGCAGTCAACGCCAGTGCCGCGGCAACATACCCTTTGCTATTCATCTGAACTCTCCTGCAGATCAGTGGATTCAACGGGTTAGTGCTGTCGGTGTGCGCCAAAGTTCAATCCGAGACCAACTTATGGAGTCTAGTTCACGTTCTGGGTACTATGCTCGGCTTTATCGAGTATTCATCCCGGGGTCGTATTGTCGATGAGTGAAATAGAACTGCGCGCGCGCAATTTTCTGTCCGTACTGCGCCACTGCCAGCATTTGCAGATGACGGTGGAGCGGGCTGATGAGGATGGCCTGGTGCTGCGTCTTCCCTACAGTGATCAGATAGTAGGAAACCCGGTAACCGGTGTTATTCACGGCGGTGCCATTACAACGCTCATGGATACCTGTTGCGGTATTTCTACCGTCTGTTATCTGCCCGAATTTGAAATCTGTCCGACCCTGGATCTGCGGATTGACTACATGCATCCGGCGGAACCGGGCAAGCCGATTTTCGGTTTTGCCGAATGCTATCGGGTGACTCCGACAGTTATTTTTACCCGGGGTATTGCCTATCAGGATGACCGCGAACAGCCGATTGCCCATGTTGTTGGTACCTTCATGCGGATGGGCAAGGCCGTCGATCCGGCAGATCTTGGCAAGCGGATCGATCAGGGGGACGCATGAGTTTGAGTGAGCAGCAGGTGCAGCAGATAATTACTCGTTCCCACGAGACCGGTGACTACAGTGCGCTGGTCGAGCTGATTCCCTACGCCCGCATGATCGGCATGCAGGTGACGCGTTTGGGCAACGAAGCGTTCTTCACGCTTCCCCGTCAGGACATTAACATCGGCAACCCGGTTCTTCCGGCGCTTCATGGGGGCGTGATTGCCGGCTTTATGGAGCAGTCTGCAATGCTCCATCTGATGATGTTCATGAACAGTGAAGTGTTTCCTAAAATCATCGATTTTTCGGTGGATTACCTGCGTGCCGGCTTGTACCGTGATACTTATGCTACCTGCCAGGTCTGGCGGCAGGGCAGGCGGGTCGGCAACGTCGCGATTACTGCCTGGCAAACGCACTCCAGTGAACCCATCGCCACTGCGCGGGCGCACTTCAAGCTGGACTAGACACATAATCGGGAGCGATTCGGGCGACATGGAAGCCTTATTGATTCTGGGTGGAGTGGTAGCGCTGGCTGTTTCCTGGGCCTGGCTGGTGTTTGCCAGCCTGGGCCTTGGCCCGGGGCCGCTAATGCTGGCAACCCTGGTGCCGGTGGTGACGCCGCTGGTGCGCGGGCGCGGTTACCCGGTGCTGCCAAGGGTGTTGATGGTGTTGGCCCTTGTGTCGTTCACGGCGGGGGTGGCGCTGCTCTATCGCGATGAGCCCGAGCGCTTCGAGCGATTGTTCAGTGGCAACTGGTCTGCTTCTCCGACCGACATGGCCCTCAGCGGAACGCTGATGGGGCAACCGTTCCTGCCCGATCAGGTCTACTGGCGGGGTGATCAACTGGTGTTCGCCGAAACGGCCACCGGCAATCGAACGCTGCGCTCGCTGGTTGTGCGTTTTGATCAGGCACCCTCGCTACTGCAGGGAACTGCCATCGACCTGTTGCCCGGTGACGATGGTCCGTGGCCCGAGCTGGTGATTCAATGGTATACCGGCGCGCTCTCTGCGCCGGGCCTTCAGCGGATTTCGTCCGGCTACAGCCTGAGTATCTCGCTTGCGCCGGCCGGGGCAAAACAGGCTGATATGACCGTCCACCTGCACCTTCCTGCGGCCTATGCTACTCGCCTTGGCGGCCATAGTCTGCTTGATGAGCGCCCGGAATGGCTGGGCAAGACCTCCGGCCAGCCAGAGCCGGTCAAGGTCGAGCCTGCTCCGATGCCGATGCAGCCAGTCGGTTGGCAGGAGCTGAGTCTGCAGACACTGCTTGAGAATCCGGCTGGTTTCGTCGGCAGGCCTGCCCGGGTGCTGACGACCGGTGGACGGGAGTTCGAGGGGGTACTAAAGGCGGTTACCGATGACCGGCGAATCGTTTTGGCGCTCCCTCAGGGTGCCAATCAGGTCGACTTTCAGTTCCATCCCGAGGATGTCGCACGAATCGAGTCGCGCCCCACGCGCTGACAGGCCCGCTAAACTTTCCGCAGGGCCTTGAAAATAATCGGATTGTCCCCATCTCTTGATGCATCGCCGGACTGGCCGGCTCGCCATGAACAGCATCAATGGAGACACTTCGTTATGACCGTGGACGCTCATAAGGAAACACTCGGCTTCCAGACTGAGGTCAAGCAGCTACTGCACCTCATGATTCATTCGATGTACTCGAACAAGGAAATCTTCCTGCGAGAGCTGATTTCCAACGCATCGGATGCCGCAGACAAGTTGCGATTCGAGGCTATTGCCGCTCCCGCGCTGCTCGAAGATCAGCCCGACCTGCGTATTCGTATCAGCGCTGATTCGGCAGCCAATACCCTGACTATTGAAGACAACGGCATCGGTATGTCGCGTCAGGAGGTCATCGATCACCTGGGGACTATCGCCAAGTCGGGTACTGCGGCCTTTATGCAGCAGTTGACCGGTGATCAGAAGAAGGACTCTCAACTGATTGGCCAGTTTGGTGTCGGTTTCTACAGTGCCTTTATCGTCGCTGACAAGGTCGAGGTGTTTACCCGCCGTGCGGGGCTGGCGGCAGAGGAGGGGGTGCACTGGGAGTCGGCCGGTGAAGGTGAGTTCAGCATCGCCACTATCGAAAAGCCCGAGCGCGGCACCCGCATCGTTCTGCACCTGAAGGCAGCCGAGAAGGAATTCGCCGACGGCTTCCGTCTGCGCAATGTGATTACCAAGTATTCCGATCATATTTCCCTGCCGATTGAGCTGCCCAAGCAGCATTTTGGCGACGAAAAGGATGCGCCTGCCGAACTCGAGTGGGAAAGCGTCAACCGCGCCAGCGCGCTCTGGACCCGTCCGCGCACCGAGGTGTCGGATGATGAGTACAAGGCGTTCTACAAGCACGTTGCCCATGACTTCGAAGATCCACTGAGCTGGAGTCACAACAAGGTCGAGGGCAAGCTGGAGTACACCAGTCTGCTGTATGTGCCGGGTCGTGCGCCGTTCGATCTGTATCAGCGTGAGGCTCCGCGTGGGCTGAAGCTGTACGTGCAGCGGGTGTTTATCATGGATGACGCAGAGCAGTTCCTGCCGCTGTATCTGCGCTTCATCAAGGGTGTGGTCGACTCCAATGACCTGTCGCTGAACGTATCACGCGAAATTCTGCAAAAAGATCCGGCCATCGACAGCATGAAGTCAGCGCTGACCAAGCGCGTGCTCGATATGCTGGAGAAGATGGCGAAGAAGGAGCCTGAGCAGTACGCAACTTTCTGGAAGGCCTTTGGCAGCGTGATGAAGGAAGGCCCGGCTGAGGATTTCGCCAACCGTGAGAAAATCGCCGGTTTGCTGCGCTTTGCCTCAACCACCCAGAGCGATGACAGCGAAGTGGTCAGCCTGGATACCTATATCGAGCGCATGGTAGAGGGGCAGGACAAGATCTACTATCTGACTGGCGAGCGCTATGCACAGGTCAAGAACAGCCCGCACCTGGAGATCTTCCGCAAGAAAGGCATCGAGGTGCTGCTGCTGACTGATCGCATTGACGAGTGGCTGATGAGCCACTTGAACGAGTACAAGGGCAAGCAGTTTGTCGATGTCGCGCGTGGCGACCTAGATCTTGGCAAGCTCGAGGCTGAAGAAGATAAGCAGGAGCAGGAGAAGGCTGCGCAAGAGAAGGCCGATCTGGTCAAGCGTATCCAGGAGGTGCTCAAGGATGACCTGCAAGAGGTGCGCGTCTCCCATCGCCTGACCGACTCGCCGGCAGTGCTGGTGATCAATGAGGACGACATGGGTCTGCAAATGCGGCGCATTCTGGAAGCCACCGGGCAGAAGGCGCCGGACAGCAAGCCGATCCTGGAGATCAACCCTTCGCACCCGCTGCTTGACCGTCTGGACGCCGAGCAGGACGAGGAGCGCTTCGCTGATCTGAGTCGAATTCTGTTTGATCAGGCCGCTCTGGCTGCCGGCGAGTCGCTCAATGATCCGGCGGCCTATGTCCGTCGTCTCAACGCGCTGCTGGTTGAGTTGAGTCGCTAGACTCTGTCACAGCGGGGTGTTTGCGCCCCGCTGTGATGCAGGAAATAAAAAACCCCTCTGCCCTGGTGGGCGGAGGGGTTTTTGTTTTCGGCCCGGGAATATCAGGCCTGGTGGTAACCGAAGATCGATTTCACTTCAAGGAAGTCCTCGAAACCGTAATGGCCCCATTCACGGCCGTTACCCGACTCCTTGTAGCCACCGAACGGGGCACGCGGGTCAAGCTGGGCACCATTGAGGTGGACCATGCCGGTACGGATGCGGCGGGCAACCTTGCGAGCCCGGTCCAGATCGCCGGAAGACACATAGCCGGACAGACCGTAGCGGGTGTCGTTGGCAATGCGTACTGCATCGTCTTCGTCTTCGTAGCCGATGATCGACAGCACCGGACCGAAGATCTCTTCGCGGGCGATGGTCATTTCGTTGTTTACATGGCTGAAGATGGTCGGCTTGACGTAGTAACCCTTATCCAGACCTTCCGGACGGCCCGGGCCGCCAGCGATGACCTTGGCACCTTCTTCTATGCCGGCAGTGATCAGGTCCTGAATCTTGGTCCACTGGGCCTTGGATACAACCGGGCCGATGACGGTGTCTTCAGCGTTCGGGTCGCCGGCCTTGACCTTGGCGACAACGGCCTGGGCAATGGCTGCGACCTCATCCATGCGGCTATTGGGTACCAGCATGCGCGTGGGTGCGTTGCAGGACTGGCCACTGTTGTTCATGCAGGACATGACACCGTGGGCGACCATCTTCTCGAAATTGACGTCGTCGAGCAGGATGTTGGCCGACTTGCCGCCCAGCTCCAGCGCGACTCGCTTGATGGTTTGTGCGCCGTTGGTCATGACCTGGCGGCCTGCCGCAGTGGAGCCGGTGAATGACATCATGTCGATATCCGGGTGAGCCGACATGGCCGCGCCGACGGTCGGGCCGTCACCGTTGACCAGGTTGAACACGCCCGCCGGTACGCCGGCTTCGTCCAGGATCTCGGCAAGGACCAGTGCCGACAGCGGCGCAACCTCGGAAGGCTTGAGCACCATGGTGCAGCCGGTAGCCAGCGCCGGTGCGACCTTGCAGGTCAGTTGGTTCATCGGCCAGTTCCAGGGGGTGATCAGGCCGCAGACACCGATCGGCTCCTTGGTTACCAGGGTAGTGCCAATGGTTTCTTCGAATTCGAATTCCTTGAGTGCGGCAAGCGCGGTAACAAAGTGGCCCAGCCCTGAGGGAGCCTGCGCAACCTTGGCCAGCTTGGCCGGCGCGCCCATTTCCTGGGAGATGGCAGTGGCAACATCACCCATGCGCTTCTTGAAAACCTCGATGACGCGCTCGAGCAGGGCAATGCGCTCTTCGCGAGTAGTCTGGGAGTAGCTTTCAAATGCGGCCTTGGCGGCAGCAACGGCGAGATCCACGTCTTCCTTATTGCCGAGGGCGATAGTGGCAACGGCTTCTTCGGTGGCGGGGTTGATGACGTCCAGGGTTTGAGTGCCTTTGGGCGCAACCCAGTTGCCGTTGATGTAGAACTGCTGGTAATGGCTCATTCTGCATGGCTCCTTGTTATTGGTGTAGTGCATAAACATCGCACCATAGCATTGTCGCTGGCGGCGCTTCAGCAGATTTCTTGTGAAGCAGTGTAAGTGACGCCGTGTTGTCGTCTTTCGATACAGAACGCATCCCTTTATAATGCGGCGGCTTATACCTGTCGAATACTTGACTGAATTGCTTGGATATTGCATAGTGGCGCGGTGAATTCATCCGCTCGAGAGCGTCTATGCGATTGACCACCAAAGGTCGTTACGCCGTCACAGCCATGCTGGATCTGGCGTTACACGAGGACCAGGGGCCCATCACGCTGGCAGACATTTCCATGCGTCAGGGCGTCTCCATCTCCTACCTTGAACAGCTGTTTGCCAAGTTGCGTCGTGGCAAGCTGGTCGAGAGTGTTCGTGGCCCCGGCGGCGGTTACCGACTGGCGGGTGGGGCTGCAGCCATCAGTGTTGCGCAGATTGTCGAGGCCGTGAACGACTCGATGGATGCCACCCGTTGCCTTGGAAAGGGCGACTGTCAGGATGGCGCAGTGTGTCTGACGCATCATCTCTGGTCCGATCTGAGTGCAAGGCTGCGACAGTTTCTGGACGAGATCAGTCTGGCAGATCTGGTGTCACGCGAAGACATCCAGCGCGTCAGTTCGCGCCAGGATCATTGTGTATCCAAAGTACGCAGCACAGTCAGCGCGCTTGAGCGCATTATCTAAAGAGTCACAGAACTCTCCATGCACGCAGCGCCCGCGGGCGGATGCGTGCCTGAATCAAGAAGTAGCGGCCTCGCTTCTGGCGCAGGTTGCAAGATTGAGGTGATACCGTGACTGAAGAAGTCGAAAGCCTGATCAGGAAGGACTACGCGGCGGGATTTCATTCGTCCATCGAGTCCGAAACCCTGCCTCCTGGACTGAATGAAGACGTTATCCGGTTCATTTCTGCCAAGAAAGGCGAGCCTGAATGGCTGCTCGAGTGGCGGCTCAAGGCATTCCGCTCCTGGCAGGAGATGGAAGAGCCAACCTGGGCCCATGTGCATTACCCGGAAATCGACTTCCAGGCGGTCTCCTATTATTCCGCGCCCAAGAGCATGGACAGCAAGCCCAAGAGTCTCGATGAAGTAGACCCGGAGCTGCTGGCCACCTACGAAAAGCTGGGTATTCCCCTGCACGAGCAGGAGATGCTCGCGGGTGTAGCCGTTGACGCAGTCTTTGACTCGGTTTCGGTCGTTACCACCTTCCGGGAGAAGCTACTGGAAGCGGGCGTTATTTTCTGCCCGATCAGCGAGGCTGTTCACAAGTACCCGGAGCTGATCAAGCAGTATCTGGGCAGCGTCGTGCCGCAGAAGGACAACTTCTACGCTGCGCTGAACTCAGCCGTATTCTCCGACGGTTCCTTCGTCTATATCCCCAAGGGCGTTCGCTGCCCGATGGAGCTGTCGACCTATTTCCGCATCAATGAGATGAACACCGGGCAGTTCGAGCGCACCCTTATCGTTGCGGATGAGGGCTCCTACGTCAGCTACCTGGAAGGCTGTACCGCGCCGATGCGTGACGAGAACCAGCTGCACGCGGCGGTTGTCGAGCTGGTTGCGCTGGATAACGCGCAGATCAAGTACTCCACCGTTCAGAACTGGTATCCGGGTAACGCAGAAGGCAAGGGCGGGATCTACAACTTCGTGACCAAGCGGGGCGTGGCCCACACCAACGCGAAGATTTCTTGGACTCAGGTTGAAACCGGCTCTGCCGTCACCTGGAAGTACCCCAGCTGCATCCTCAAGGGCGACAACAGCGTTGGCGAATTCTACTCGGTAGCCCTGACCAACAATTTCCAGCAGGCCGATACCGGTACCAAGATGATCCATCTTGGCAAGAATACCCGCTCGACGATTGTTGCCAAAGGTATTTCTGCCGGCCGCAGCGACAGTGCCTATCGTGGCCTGGTGCGTATTAACCCGGGTGCTGATGGTGCGCGAAATTATACCCAGTGTGACTCGCTGCTGATTGGTGATCGCTGCGGCGCGCATACCTTCCCGTATATCGAAAGCAAGAACCCAAGCGCCGTTGTGGAGCACGAGGCAACAACCTCAAAGGTCAGCGATGACCAGTTGTTCCTGTGCCAGCAGCGTGGCCTCGATGCCGAAAAGGCGGTCTCGATGATCGTCAACGGCTTCTGCCGCGAGGTGTTCAAGGAGCTGCCCATGGAGTTTGCGGTGGAAGCCGGCAAGCTGCTTGAAGTCAGTCTCGAAGGTTCTGTGGGTTGATCGCCGGCTGGCGCAGCTCGAAACGGTTAAAGTAATTTATCAGGCATAAATGATGCTAAATATCAAAGACTTGCACGCGAAAGTTGAAGAGAAGGATATCCTTAAAGGGCTGTCCATCGAGGTCAAACCGGGCGAAGTTCACGCCATCATGGGGCCCAACGGTTCGGGCAAGAGCACTATGGGCAACGTGCTTTCCGGCCGGCCCGGTTACGAAGCCACAGCCGGCAGCGTGACCTTCAAGGGGCACGACCTGCTGGAAATGGAAACCGAAGAGCGTGCACGCGAAGGCCTGTTCCTTGCGTTCCAGTATCCGGTGGAGATCCCTGGCGTCAGCAACATGGAATTTCTCAAGGCGGCTGTTGATGCCAAGCGCAAGCATCAGGGGCTGGACGAAATCTCCTCGGTTGACTTCCTCAAGCTGGCGCGCGAAACCTGCAAGCGAGTCAACCTGGACGCCAGTTTCCTGAAGCGCGGTGTGAACGAAGGGTTTTCCGGCGGTGAGAAGAAGCGCAACGAGATCATGCAGATGATGCTGCTGGAACCGGATCTGTGCATTCTCGACGAGACCGACTCCGGCCTGGATATCGATGCCCTGCAGGTGGTTGCCGATGGCGTCAATGCAATGCGTGACGGCAAGCGCAGCTTCCTGGTGGTGACGCACTATCAACGTCTGCTGGATTACATCGTGCCCGATTACGTTCACGTCCTGGCCGGCGGTCGCATCGTCAAATCCGGCGACAAGAGCCTGGCGCTGGAGCTGGAAGCCAAGGGTTACGGTTGGCTCGAAAACGAGGTGGTCTGACCCATGACTGATTTTCAACAGACGGCCTTGGAGCTTGCCGCCGAGCAGCAGACGCCGGCATGGCTCGCAGCGCTGCGCCAGCAGGGTGCCAGCACCTGGGCAGCTGCAGCCTGGCCTGGCCGCAAGACCGAACACTGGAAGTACATTTCTCTGGCTCCGCTGCAGCAATGCGAACAGCTTGGTTGGAGCAGTGAGTCTGATGACGTCGCGCTGGACGCCGTAGAGCAGATCGAGCTGGACGCTATCCGTCTGGTTTTTGTCAACGGTCGCTTCAACGCCGCGCGCTCCAGTGCCTTGCCAGCCGGCGTCGTGCGTTTCGCCGATGCCAATACCGAACAGCAGGCATTGATTCAGCAGCATCTGGGCAAGGTCGTCGACAGCGAGCGTCACTTGTTTGCCGCCCTGAGCAACGCCTGGGCCGCAGATGGCGTGCTGCTGCACGTTGCCGGCGGTCAGAAGCTGGAAAAGCCGGTCTATATCGTCAATGTGTCTACGCCGCAGGCGAATCCGGTCGCGGCCAGCCAACGCGTGCTGGTGGTTCTGGAAGACAACGCTCAGGCCGAGCTGATTGAGCATTACGCCTCTGACAGTGCCAGCCAGAATGGCTTCGTCAACAGCCTGACCGAGGTTGTGGTTGGTAACAACGCGCAGGTCCAGCATTACCGCATCAACCTGGAGCAGGAAGACCTGCTGCACGTCGGTGGTGTGCATGTGAACCTGCAGCGCGATGCGCGCTTCCACGGCTTTACCCTGGCCCAGGGCAGCCGCCTGAAGCGCATCGACTATCAGGTCAACATGCTGGGCGAGGGCGCGCATCTGGATCTGAACGGCGTCTACTTGCCGCGCAACCGCCAGGTGATCGACTATCACACCAATGTTGAGCATTGCGTGCCGCATTGCACCAGCAATGAGGTATTCCGCGGGATTATTGGTGACTCGGCCAAGGCGGTATTCAATGGCCGGATTCATATTCATCCGCAGGCGCAGAAAACGCTGGCCGAACTGAGTAACAAGAACCTGCTCACGTCCCGCACGGCCGAGATCAATACCAAGCCCGAGCTGGAAATCTACGCCGACGACGTACGTTGCGCCCACGGCGCGACCATCAGTCAGCTGGACGAAACCTCGCTTTATTACCTGCAGAGCCGCGGCGTAACCAAGGCGGATGCCATCACCATGCTGAGCTTTGGCTTTATCAATGAGCTGCTAAACCAGGTGCCGGAGCAGGCGGTGCAGGATTATCTGCGTCCGCGTCTGGTGTCGCTGTTCGGCCGCCCAAGCGAGATGGTAGGGCAGATCGGTTATGAATGACCTGGTCAAACCGTTGCCGTTCGACGCCGAGCGCGTGCGTGCCGACTTTCCGATCCTGAATCAGGAGGTCAACGGCCACCCACTGGTGTATCTGGATAACGCCGCGACCACGCAGAAGCCGCGCGCGGTGATTCAGGCGCTGGTCGACTACTACGAGCAGGACAACAGCAACGTTCATCGCGGTGCTCACGCGCTGGCAGATCGGGCGACACAGAAGTTCGAGGCCGCACGGGCCAAGGTTGCCGCGTTTATCAACGCACCCGAGGCGCGCCAGGTAATCTGGACCCGAGGCACCACCGAGAGCATCAATCTGGTGGCGTCCAGTTGGGGGCGGGCCAATTTGCAGGCCGGTGACCGCGTGCTGGTGTCGGCGATGGAGCACCATTCCAATATCGTGCCCTGGCAGCTTATAGCGGCGGAGAAGGGTGCCTGCGTTGAGCCGATTCCGGTGGATGCTGCCGGCACTCTGGATATGGCAGCGCTGGAGTCGATGCTGGATGAGCGTGTCAGGCTGGTTGCCTGTGGCCATGTGTCCAACGCCCTCGGCACTGTTAACCCGGTTGCCGATATAGTGCGTCTGGCCCATGCTGCCGGCGCGCTGGTGCTGATTGACGGGGCGCAAGCCGTCAGCCACTGGCCAGTCGATGTGCAGGCGCTGGATTGTGATTTTTATGTTTTCTCCGCGCACAAACTGTTCGGCCCGACCGGTCTGGGTGTGCTGTACGGCAAGCGTGCGTTGCTCGAAGCCATGCCGCCTTACCAGGGCGGCGGTGAAATGATCGAAACCGTCAGCTTTGCCGGCACTACCTTCAACCAGCTTCCCTACAAGTTTGAAGCGGGTACCCCGGATATTGCCGGCGTGATCGCTTTTGGCGCGGCGATCGACTACCTCAATCAGCTTGATCGTGTCGGCGCCGCCGCCCACGAGCAGGCGCTGCTGACCTATGCCGAAGAGCGTGCACGGGCAACGCCCGGTATTCGCCTGGTTGGCACCTCCGCGCACAAGACCAGCGTCATGAGCTTTCTGCTGGAGGGCGCGCACCCCAATGACGTGGGTATGTTGCTGGATCAGCAGGGCGTTGCGGTGCGAACCGGCAATCATTGCGCGCAGCCGATCATGGAGCAGTTTGGTATTCCGGGTACTGTGCGGGCCAGCTTGGCGTTCTACAACACCAGAGCCGATGTGGACCGGTTGTTCGAGGCGCTGGAAAAAGTACGGCAGTTTCTGATTTAGGAGTGCTGCAGATGAGCGTTGAATCCTTTGATCCCAAACAACAGGCGGTGACCGTTACCCCGGCTGCGCTGGCGCATTTTCGTCGGCAACTGAACGGGCAGCAGGGCAAGGCGGTGCGTCTGAGCGTGAAGAAGAGCGGCTGCACCGGCTTTATGTATGCCATTGATCTGGTGGAGCAGGGGCGCGATAGCGATTTGCACTACCAGCTTGATGATCAGGTCGAGTTGCTGGTCGACAGTGACAGTATCCAGGTGCTGTCGGGCACCGAGATTGATCTGGTGCGCGAGGGCATCAACCAACAGATCAAGTTCATCAATCCGAACGTCAAGGACGAGTGTGGCTGTGGCGAAAGCTTCAGCGTGAACTGATCTCGCTCCTGTCTACCGCGCGCCCGGTTGGGCGCGTTTATTTTTGAGGAAACCCGATGGAACGTCGCATGGTGGTAGCCCGGGCCGATTGCCCGGCACGCCGAGTTCCCGATGGAACACCCCTGACCATCCCGAAAGACACCTTCGTAACCATTACCCAGGCGCTGGGCGGCAATTACACAGTGACCTACAACGGTCAGATGGTCCGGGTCGATGGTACTGATGCCGAGGCGTTGGGTCTTGAACCCGAGCTGCTGTCGTTCCCCGAGCCGACCGACGACCAGATCCGCGAAGAGCAGGTCTGGGAGGCCCTTAAAACCGTTTATGATCCGGAGATTCCGGTTGATCTGGTCAATCTCGGCCTGATCTACAACGTTGCTATTGACCAGTCCGAGCACAAGGTGACCATTCAGATGACCCTGACTGCCCCCGGCTGCGGTATGGGGCCGGTGCTGGTTGGCGATGTTGAATACAGGGTAAAGCGGGTGCCCAATGTCGAGCACGTCAAGGTTGACCTGGTGTTCGATCCGCCTTGGCAACGGCACATGATGAGCGAAGAGGCACAGCTCGAAACCGGCATGTTTTTCTGAGGACGGCAACACATGAGTCGATTTGGTACGGAAATCACCAGTGAAGATATCGTTGATACTCTGTCGTTCTTCGATAGCTGGGAAGACCGCTACAAGTACATCATTGATCTGGGCAAGGAATTGCCGGAGCTTGATGCAAGCCAGCGAACCGATGAAAACCTGGTGCGCGGCTGCCAGAGTCAGGTCTGGCTGGTCGGCCACCGCGATGGTGACAGGCTGTATTTCGATGCCGATAGTGATGCCTTTATCGTCAAGGGGCTGCTTGCTGTTGTGCTGGCGGCCTACAATGGCAAGCGGGCAGAAGAGATCAGAGCATTCGATATCGAGGATTACTTCTCACGGCTCAACTTGCTCAAGCACCTGAGCGTCACTCGTGGTAACGGCCTGCGGGCCATGGTACAGCGTATTCAGGCTGCAGCGGCCTAACGGCTGCCGCATTTGATTTCGCAGCAGTTGTACTGAACAGTGGTAGCAGTTATGGTCACATTTTGACTTTCTGAGCGCGCTGTCTGGTGCGCCAGCAAACAACAATAACAACGCAAGAGCATTCTGAATGAGCGCCTTCTGGTCCAGACTGAAGGATGACTTTCAGCTGTCGATCATTACGCTGGTCGGGAGTCTCGCCGTATTGGGCGTGACACCGTACGCGGTGTATCGGCTTGGCCAGCGCAACTGGCTGGTCGGCTTTACCGACAGTTTCCTCGTGGTGGGCACCGTGCTCGCCGTATCCTATGCCTGGCGTACCGGCAATACCGTTCGTCCCGGGCAGTTTCTCGCCGCAATCTACTCCATCGGAGCCTTTCTGGTCAGCATCAAGCTGGGCACCAACGGCCTGTTCTGGATGTATGTGCTAATCCTGTTCAATTTCTTTGTGGTACCGCCGCGTCAGAGTGTAATGGTGACGCAGGTAACCCTGCTTGCGGTTTGTCTGTATGGCTGGCTGAATCCGCAAGAGGTATTTGCCAGCCATTACCAGATGGGTTCATTTATCGTCACCTATGAACTATCCAGTATATTTGCGTTTGTGTTCGCTTCTCGTGGTCGCGCCCAGCGGCGTGAGCTTTCGCAGCTTGCGACTGAGGATCCGTTGACCGGCATCGGCAACCGGCGAACCATGAACAAGGAGCTGGATATCGCTGTTGCCGACAGCAGGCGATACGACATACGTTTTGGCCTGCTGGTGCTCGATCTTGATCATTTCAAGCAGATAAACGACCAGTTTGGACATGCTGTCGGCGATGATGTGTTGGTGCGTTTCGTGCAACTGGTCGACGCGGCCTGCCGCCCATCTGATCGCCTGTTCCGGCTGGGTGGTGAGGAGTTTGTCTTGCTGGTTCCCAATGTTACCCGTGAAGGCCTTAATGGCGTTGCAACCAAGATTCAGCAGTGCGTCCGCGAGGTTTTGGGGCGGCCGGACGGGCAGGCTGTGACTGTTTCCATTGGCGGTTGCATGCTCAATGGTCACCCGGAGCGCGAGTCCTGGCTGCATGAGGCTGATGCGTGTCTTTACGCCGCAAAGGACGCAGGGCGTGACCAGATCGTGATCGCAGCGCCTTGAGTGTCGCCCGGTTGCAGTGCTCCTCCTGTCTCTCTACTATCGACTGACATGCTCTGTCTGGAGGTACCTCCATGAGAACAACGTATTCTGATGGCGCCTTTTGGCGCAAGCTCGCATCCCATGCCCGGTTGGCCGGGCGTGAGGTAGTCGAAAAGGCGCTGTGCCTCTACTACGCGGCGCGCCGTCCTGAAACGCCAGCCTGGGCCAAGGCGGTCATTGTCAGTTGTCTGGCGTACTTTATCGCTCCTCTGGATGCGATTCCTGATTTCACCCCGTTGCTGGGCTTTACCGACGATCTGGGTATGTTTGCCAGTGCGTTGGCAATGGTTGCAATGTATATAGACGGTGACGTCAGAACAGCAGCGCGTCGAAGGGCCGACAGCTGGTTCGGCCCTTTTATCGAAGAGGTCGACGAGGCGCGCTAGCTGCCTAGTGCTGGCTATATACCCGTTGGCTGCCGTCAGCCTCGACGGCAATGACCTGGTAGGCCTGGTGGCGCTCGCCCATTTCCATTCCGGGCGAGCCGATCGGCATGCCCGGTACGGCAAGGCCCTTTATGGTGCTGTCATCTTCAAGAGCCAGAATGTCGCTGGCCGGGACATGCCCTTCAATGAAGACGCCCTTGTAAATCGCCGTATGGCACGAGCGCAGGGCCGGGTCGACTCCCAGGCTCTGTTTCATCGCAACGACCTCAGAGGTGACGTGGTCGTTGACCTCAAGGCCATTTTCCTCAAGATGTTCGATCCAGGCGTGGCAGCAGCCGCATGAGGGATCGCGGTATACATCGATATCGGCAGCCTGAGACAGGCTGCTCACCAGCAGCAGACCGCCAGCGATCAGGTTTTTCATTCTCTTGCTCTCCTCGGATATCCGACTTCCGGCGCTGCATCAGGCCGGGCGCTCTGATACCATGCGCGCCGTCAGGTTCAGACCGCTGAGACTAGCGGGTTAGTCGGCGAGTGTCATCCGCAAGCCTTGGTCAAGCAGGTATATGGTCGTTGCATGATGTTTCCTCTTTTTCCTGGTGTCTTTCGTTGTCAGCATTCTCCAAGGCGAATTCGTCTGGGGGCGCTGTACCTGCTGCTTGTCTGTCTGTTCGCAACTCCCGCTTCGGCAATGCAGGTGGTGTTTATCAGTCCGGGCAAATCCAATGAGCCATTCTGGATGGATGCGATCGAAGGTCTGCAGCACGCGGCAACGAGTCTGGGGGTTGAGCTGGAGGTTCTGCACGCCGAACGCGACCACCTGGCCCAGCTCAGTTTGGCCAGGGATGTGTCCCGGCGGCCGTCAGGCCAGCGCCCGGACTACCTGCTGGTGTCGGCGGAAAAGCAGGTCCTGCCGGGGCAGTTGCAGATCGCCGAGCAAGCGGGCATCCGGGTATTTGCTGCGTATAACGGTGTGCTGGAGAGCGAACGTGAAATGCTTGGCTATCCCCGCGATCGGCTGAAGCACTGGCTAGGCAGCCTGGTGCCTGATGCAGAGGAAGCCGGCTACCTCAGTGCCAGATCATTGATCCTGCAGGGGTTGCAGCAGTTTCCGGCGAGCAGGTCGCAGCGGTTGGAGATGATTGCCATATCGGGTGACAAGTCGACCGACAGCTCTCGCCGGCGGACTCGTGGAATGCAGAGAGCGGTCGCCGAGTTTGCCGAGGTTCGCTTGCGTCAGAATGTCTACGGTGAATGGCGGCGGGACAATGCCCGTTATCAGACCCCCATTTTGCTTGAGCGCTATCCGCAAACGCGACTGGTATGGACCGGTAATGATCTTATGGCCTACGGCGCTATTGAAGGCGCGCGCAGTCTCGGTCGTACCGTCGGGCGTGATCTTGTGGTGTCGACTGTCAACATGACTGAGCAGGCAACCCGAGCATTGCTTGATGGCGAGGTGCAGGTCGTGGTCGGCGGCCATCATCTTGCCGCAGCTTGGGCGCTGGTAGTGTTGTACGACTACGAAAATGGTGTGGATTTTGCCGACAGCGAAGGCCTGGAGATGGAAAAGAGCATGTTTGCTCTGTTCGATCGGTCAATGGCTGAGGATTACCTGGGCTATCTTGCGGCGGGTCGGCCTGCGGTGAATTATCGCCGGTTCAGCAAGGTGCTCAATCCGGCAGTCAAGAGCTATGACTTCTCGATTCGCGGCTGGCTGGCAGCCGCGAACGAGGCCGTGCTTGATGCTGGCGGACGCTAATCAGCGTTTGGCGATAATCCAGACTGCGTGAACGATGCCGGGAATGTAGCCGAGCAGGGTGAGCAGGATGTTGAGCCAAAAGGCGCCACCGAAACCCACCTGCAAAAACACGCCCAGCGGTGGCAGCAAAATGGCGATCAGTACGCGAATCAGATCCATGTGTTGGTTCCTTGTGTCCGGAAGTTTCATGCATTGTGACCCGCAGTACCATTGATCGTTCAGTTGCTGCTGATATCCAAACGCTTCCCGGTAATGTCTGTCGCAGCTGGCTACCGCCAGAATGCCCTGGAATGAGGGGGGGCGCCGTCTCTGGCTGGCGATCCGGCTGGGCAGCTGGCAGAGCCTGGCTCTTGCGTTCGGTAGCAACAGAAAAGGCCATCCTGTGCCCGCGATAGTCTTCTTTTAATCTAATTAGATCAACAGGTTGGAAGCCTTACTTAAGGCGGCGCTCAATGCCCATCTGCATCAGGATCTTCGCTGAAATCTCTTCTACCGAGTAGTGCGTTGAGTTAAGGAAGGGAATGTTCTCCTTGCGGAACAGGTTCTCCACTTCCCGTACTTCAAATTCGCACTGCGGGTAGCTGGAATAGCGGCTGTTGGGGCGGCGTTCGTTGCGGATGCTGGCCAGACGGTCTGGGTCGATGGTCAGGCCGAACAGCTTGCTCTTGTTCTGCTTGAGCGCCTTGGGCAGCTGCAGGCGCTCCATGTCGTCCTCAGTCAGGGGGTAGTTGGCGGCGCGAATACCGTATTGCAACGCCATGTACAGACAGCTTGGCGTCTTGCCGCAGCGGGAGACACCAACCAGGATAATATCGGCCTGGGCGTAGTGGTGTGTGCGTGCACCATCGTCGTTGTCCATGGCGAAGTGCACCGCGTCAATACGGTCTTTGTAATGGCTGTTGTGCTGGATCGAGTGGGTCTTGCCTACCGAGTAGGACGAGCCGTCACCCAGTTCCTGTTCCAGCGGCGCCAGGAAGGTCGAGAAAATATCGATCATGTAGCCATTGGATTTGGCCAGCTCCTGACGAATCTCGCTGTTGACCACGGTATCGAAAATGATCGGCCGCGCTGCATCTTTCTCGGCAGCAGCATTGATTTGTTGTACCATGTCACGCGCTTTTTCCACGGTATCGACGTAAGGGCGCAGCAGCTTGGTGAACTGGATGTTCTCGAACTGTGCCAGCAGGCTTTGACCAAGCGTCTCGGCGGTGATGCCGGTACCATCAGAAATGAAAAAAGCGGTGCGTTTCATTCACGAAGCCTTAAGATGTCGTGTCTCGGTTACCGGGTAGCCCGCCTATATATGTCGGAGCAGCCCCCAAAGATCGGCATTGTGGCGCATTTGCAGCGGGCAGACCAGTATGCTCCCGCCGCCGCACAGACTTATTAATAGATTGACGGAGAGATCACCTTGTTAGAGTACGTAGTGTCCTTCGAGCAGCTGGGTGTCAATGACGTCGAGCGCGTTGGCGGCAAGAACGCCTCCCTTGGCGAAATGATCAGCAATCTGGCCAACGCCGGCGTAACAGTTCCCGGTGGCTTTGCAACCACTGCAGATGCGTATCGGGAGTTTCTCGAGCAAAGTGGTCTCAATGATCGCATTCACGCTGCACTGGACAAGCTCGACGTCGATGACGTTAACGCTCTGGCCGAAACCGGTGCGCAGATTCGTCAGTGGGTTATGGACGCCGACTTCCCGCCGGCGCTGGACAAGGCAATTCGCGAAGCCTTTGCCAAACTGTCCGACGGTAACCCCAATCTGGCCGTTGCCGTGCGTTCCTCCGCTACGGCCGAAGATCTGCCCGATGCCTCTTTCGCCGGTCAGCAGGAAACCTTCCTGAACATTCGTGGTGTGGATAACGTCATTCACGCTGCCAAGGAAGTATTTGCCTCCCTGTTCAACGATCGCGCTATCGCCTACCGCGTACACCAAGGCTTCGACCACAAACTGGTTGCCCTGTCAGCGGGTGTGCAGCGCATGGTGCGCTCCGAAACCGGCACTGCCGGTGTGATGTTTACCCTGGATACCGAATCCGGTTTCCGTGACGTCGTGTTTATCACCGGCGCATACGGTCTGGGCGAAACCGTGGTTCAGGGTGCGGTTAACCCTGACGAGTTCTATGTTCACAAGCCCACTCTGGCTGCCGGTCGCCCGTCGATTCTGCGTCGCAATCTGGGCAGCAAAGCGATCAAGATGGTCTACGGCGACGAAGCCAAGGCCGGTCGTTCGGTCAAGACTGTCGACGTTGATCTGGCTGAGCGCAGCCGCTTCTGTCTGTCCGAGGAAGAAGTGGTGAATCTGGCCAAGCAGGCCGTCATTATCGAGCAGCACTACGGTCGTCCGATGGACATCGAGTGGGCCAAAGACGGCGACGACGGCAAGCTCTATATCGTTCAGGCCCGTCCAGAAACCGTTAAGAGCCGCAGCAGCGCCAACGTCATGGAGCGTTACCTGCTGAAAGAGAAGGGCACTGTGCTGGTTGAAGGTCGTGCCATCGGTCAGCGCATTGGTGCCGGCCGCGTACGCATCGTCAACGACGTTGCCGAGATGGACAAAGTCCAGCCGGGTGACGTTCTGGTCTCCGATATGACCGACCCGGACTGGGAGCCGATCATGAAGCGCGCCAGCGCGATCGTCACCAACCGTGGTGGTCGTACCTGCCACGCGGCGATTATTGCTCGCGAACTGGGTATTCCGGCTGTTGTCGGTTGCGGCAACGCGACCACTGAGCTGAAGGATGGCCAGGAAGTGACTGTTTCCTGCGCCGAGGGCGATACCGGTCTGATCTATGCAGGCCAGCTGTCCTTTGACATCAAGACCAACAGCGTTGATGCGATGCCGCCGCTGCCGTTCAAGATCATGATGAACGTCGGCAACCCCGACCGCGCCTTCGACTTCGCCAACCTGCCCAACGAGGGCGTGGGACTGGCGCGTCTGGAATTCATCATCAATCGCATGATCGGCGTTCACCCCAAGGCACTGTTGAACTTCGACAGCCTGCCGGTTGACGTCAAGGACAGCGTGCAGAAGCGTGTTGCCGGTTACGGCTCGCCGGTCGACTTCTACGTCGACAAGCTGGTCGAAGGCATCAGCACTCTGGCTGCGGCGTTCTGGCCGAAAAAGGTCATCGTGCGCATGTCGGACTTCAAGTCTAACGAATATGCCAACCTGATCGGCGGCAAGCTGTACGAGCCGGAAGAAGAAAACCCGATGCTGGGCTTCCGTGGCGCCTCGCGTTACATCAGTGACTCCTTCCGTGACTGCTTCGAGCTGGAATGTCGCGCGATGAAGCGTGTTCGCGACGAAATGGGGCTGACCAATGTCGAGATCATGATTCCGTTCGTGCGCACCGTTGGCGAAGCCAAGCAGGTTGTCGAGCTGCTGGGTGAAAACGGCCTGAAACGCGGTGAAAACGGTCTGCGTCTGATCATGATGTGTGAGCTGCCTGCCAACGCGCTGCTGGCTGACGAGTTCCTGGAGCACTTCGACGGCTTTTCGATTGGGTCCAACGACCTGACTCAGCTGACTCTGGGGCTGGATCGTGACTCCGGCATCATTGCGCACCTGTTTGATGAGCGTAATGCTGCGGTCAAGAAGCTGCTGAGCTACGCCATCTCCGCTTGCCGTGCCGCCAACAAGTATATCGGTATTTGTGGTCAGGGCCCGTCCGATCATCCGGATCTCGCGCGCTGGCTGATGGAGCAGGGTATCGAGAGCGTGTCTCTGAACCCGGATTCGGTAATGGACACCTGGTTCTTCCTTGCCGAGAATGACAAGTAAGCACCCGTACCTTCAAGTTCAAGGAGAATGCCATGCAGCACTATGTAACGCCGGATCTGTGTGATGCCTATCTCGATGTGGCTGTGGTCGAGCCGATGTTCAGCAATTTCGGCGGCCACGACTCCTTCGGTGGTCAGATCGTCACCGTGAAGTGTCACGAGGACAACTCGATCGTCAAGGAGCAGGTCGATCAGGACGGCACCGGCAAGGTGATGGTGGTTGATGGTGGCGGTTCCATGCGCCGCGCCCTGCTGGGTGACATGCTGGCCGAGAAAGCGGCCAAGAACGGTTGGGAAGGCATCATCGTTTACGGCTGTGTGCGTGACGTTGACGTACTGGCGCAAACGCCGCTTGGAATCCAGGCGCTGGCCAGTCACCCGATGAAGACCGACAAGCGTGGTATCGGCGATCTGAACGTCGTCGTCACCTTTGCTGGCGTGACCTTCCGCCCGGGTGAGTTCGTCTACGCCGATAACAACGGCATCATTGTCTCGCCTGTCGCGTTGACCATGCCCGAGTAACGTCGGCCCTGGCGGCAACGGGCAAGGGGGAGGGTGGCAACACCTCCCCCTTGTTGCATCTGGGGGCCGTATTTCCGTCACGGCTTCATCCCTGCAGGAGAACAGAGTCATGTCCAACGACGATTCGCTTGAAAGCCAGCTGCGCGCAATGATGCGCGACGAAAGCGCCGGCGATGCAGAACGCTCCGACGATCAGCGACTGGATCGGGTTCTGCACCGGGCGCACATTCACGGCGCGGTATTCGACCTGCTTGGACTGGTGGCCCGCTGGGGCTGGGTGCTGACCGAGGGGGGCGCGCGTGGTGTGCGTAACCTCAAGCCCAGTCGTCGCCAAGCTGACAACTCAACCCCTTCCGACCTGTAGTCAAGAGAGCTTAGCCATGGAATTCGATGTCTGGAGTCAAAGCTTCGTTGCGGCCATGACCACGCTGTGGAGCAAGGTTGCCTCGTTTATTCCCGATCTGATTGCGGCGCTGATTATCGTGCTGCTTGGCCTTGTCGTGGCCAAGGTTGTCGACGCGGTGTTGAGCAAAGGACTGGCCAAGGTCGGTCTGGATCGACTGATGAGCGGCACCGGTGTAAACAAGATGCTTGCCCGGGTTGGCATCAACAGTTCGGTGTCCGCGCTTACCGGCAAGATAGCCTATTGGTTCATTCTGCTGACCTTTGTCGTGTCGGCATCGGAGTCGCTCGGTCTTGCGCGGGTGTCTTCTACGCTGGACGCCATCACGCTTTATCTGCCCAAGGTCGTCGGCGCGGCGCTCATTCTGCTTGGTGGCCTGTTGCTCTCCCATCTGGTAAACGGCGTTGTGCGCGGCACGGCCGAAAGCATGGGCATGGAGTATGCGTCCGGGCTTGGTCGCTTTGTTCAAGGGCTGCTGGTCATCATCACAGTGTCACTGGCGATCGGTCAGTTGCAGATCGAAACCGCGCTTCTGAATCTGGTGATCGCTATCGTGCTGGTCTGTTTCGGCGGTGCCGCTGCTCTGGCACTCGGGCTGGGCAGTCGCCAGGTGGTCGCTCAGATCATTGCGGGTATCTACGTGCGTGAACTCTATCAGCCGGGTGATCGGATCAAGGTCGCTGGCGTCGAGGGTGTGGTGGAGGAAATAGGCACCGTCAAGACGCAGATTCTCAGTGACGATGGCGAGCTTGTCTCTCTGGCCAATCGCTTGCTGATTGATGAGCCGGTGCGGCGCTGAGCGCCGCTTTAGTCATACGGAAGACATTACTACCTTGGTCAGTCTCAGCCGTCCACGCCGCCACTACAATCCGGCCGACCTCGATGATGAGGAGCTGGTGCTCAGGGCAAAGAGTGAGCTTATTCACACTACGACAGCCTATGAGGAGCTGATGCGGCGCTATCAGCGAACTTTGTTTAATGTTTGTGTTCGGTATTTAGGTAACGAGCGGGACGCGGATGACGTTTGTCAGGAAGTAATGCTGAAGGTTTTGCACGGACTGAAGCAGTTTGAAGGCAAGGCCAAGTTTAAAACATGGCTATATAGCATTACTTATAACGAGTGCATAACGCAGTATCGTAAAGAGAAACGCAAGCGCCGCCTGCTTGATGCACTCAGCCTCGACCCTCAGGAAGAGGCGCAGGAACAGGAGCTGCAGCCGCAGGCTTCAAAGGGGCTGAACAGTCTTCTGGTCCACGTCAATCCCATTGACCGGGAAATTCTGGTGTTGCGCTTTGTAGCGGAGCTGGAATTTCAGGAAATTGCAGACATTATGCACATGGGATTGAGCGCGACTAAAATGCGTTATAAACGCGCGCTGGAAAAACTGCGAAACCAGATTGACAGTCCTTTTATATAGGGCTTGTATCGTTGTTAGCAGGATTCAGTTATACTGTCGCGGAGTTTTGCGCAAGCTTAACGTCTTAATGGATTTGATGGGGATTCAAAGATGAAATTGAAAAACACTGTGGGTCTCGTTGTTGGTGCTGCTATTGCTGCGTCCAGCTTTTCTGCCATGGCTGCCGGCAAAGCCGGGTCGGTCGAGGTTGAAGCCTTTGCTGACCGTTACTTCACCGACAGCATGTATGGTCTGAACGATGGCACCCTGGTGGGTGGCAGCATTGGCTATTTCGTCACCGAGAACGTACTGCTCAACGCTGGTCTGGGTAAGTACCGGAACCTGGAAGTCGATGACGTCGCCAATGAAGATGTCGACGGCAAGCTGGCTCAGATCGAAGCGGTCTACCACTTCGGTACCGGCAATGTCCTCCCCTATATCTCTGCCGGTCTGGCTCACCAGGAGCTCAAGGCTGACAGCGACAACACTGATGATCGCACTACCATGGCCATGGCCGGTGTCGGTATCAAGAACTACCTGAACGAAAACTTCTTCGTCAAGGCTGGCGTTGATGCGCTTTACGGTTTTGACCACGGCAATACCGAATGGCAGGCAGGTGTAGGCCTGGGTATCAACTTCGGTGCCAAGTCCGCACCGGTTGCCGAGCCGGCTCCGGCTCCGGCTCCGGTAGTGGCTCCGGCTCCTGCTCCGGCTCCCGAGATGCAATCCGTTCGTGTTGAGCTCGATGTGCTGTTCGACTTCGACAAGGACACCATCCGTCCGGAATACCGTCAGGATATTCAGAGCCTGGCCGAGTTCATGAAGACCTATCCGTCGGTTACTACTACCGTTGAAGGTCACACTGACTCCGTCGGTAGCGATGCCTACAACCAGAACCTGTCCGAGCGTCGCGCCAATGCGGTTCGCGAAGCACTGATCAGCGAAGGTGTTGATGGCTCTCGCGTCAGCTCTGTCGGTTACGGTGAAGCCCGTCCGATCGCAGACAACAGCACTGACGAGGGTCGCTCAATGAACCGCCGCGTTGAAGCTGAAGTTGAAGCCCAGGTTGAAGTGAAGTAATTCACTTTCCAGGGAACAAAAAACCCGGCCATCGGCCGGGTTTTTTATTGTCTGAAATATCAGGTTTCGCTGCTTTCCGCTTCGATTGAATTGACGCCGGGGAAGCGCAGACGGAAATCCTCCGGCATTGGACGAACCTTGCCGGTCGCAAAATGGAAAAACACAAAACCAGATTTTGCCAGTGCAACGAGTTCGCCGTTGCTGGCCTTGCTGATGCGAAAGATGATGTCGCCGCCGTACTTGTTCAGGTCCATCAGGCCGACTTCAAAAATCAGTGCGTCGCGGGCGAAGGCTTCACGAAGATAGGTGGTGGCAAGGTCGGTAACGATAATGCCAACGCCTTTCTCGCTCACTTCTTCGATACCGAACTGATACAGAAACCGCGCTCTGGCTTCGGAGATCATCGAGATCATCGAATCATTGGCCAGGTGGTTGGCGCCGTTGATGTCGGTGATACGAACCGTGAGTTGCGTGGTGAAGTAAAACTGGTTCTCGGGAAAGTCGAGTTGCAGACGTGCCATAACTGATAAAGCCTTGTTGCGTGAACCATAGGGCAGAAGTGGTGCGCATTCTACCTGAGAGGGTTGCTGCTTGATAGAAAAAAGGGGCTGCCCATGGCAGCCCCTTTCTCACACCGGAGTCTTGCGACTCTGAATCAGTGGCCTATCAGCCAAACTGGTTCATGGTGTTGTCTTTACCGCCGGCTTTCAGAGCAGCTTCACCAGCGAAGTACTCTTTATGGTTGTCGCCGATGTCGGAGCCAGCCATGTTCTGGTGCTTGACGCAGGCGATACCCTGACGGATTTCCTGACGCTGAACGCCCTTGACGTAAGCCAGCATGCCTTCCTTGTCGAAGTAGCCTTTTGCCAGGTTGTCGGTGGACAGCGCA
Source organism: Halopseudomonas sp. L-58 (assembly GCF_056859475.1). Classification (NCBI taxonomy): domain Bacteria; kingdom Pseudomonadati; phylum Pseudomonadota; class Gammaproteobacteria; order Pseudomonadales; family Pseudomonadaceae; genus Halopseudomonas; species Halopseudomonas sp. L-58. Next base: position 21,617 of record NZ_JBSXON010000075.1, on the reverse strand, counting down.
GCAGTGTGGTAAGTCGGCAGGGTGATCAGGTGGTGGAAGATACCTGCTTCACGGGACGCATCGGCCTGGAAGGTACGGATCTTCTCGTCAGCCAGTTGAGCCAGTTCGGTCTCATCGTACTCAACGCTCATCAGCTTGGCGCGGTCGTATGCAGAAACGTCCTTGCCTTCTTCAACCATGGCATCGAATACCTGCTGGCGGAAGTTCAGAGTCCAGTTGAAGGACGGGCTGTTGTTGTAAACCAGCTTGGCGTTCGGTACGACTTCGCGGATACGGTTAACCATTTCGGCGATCTGACCAACGTGCGGCTTCTCGGTTTCGATCCACAGCAGGTCGGCACCGTTTTGCAGGCTGGTGATACAGTCCAGAACAACGCGGTCAACACCGGTGTCCTTGCGGAACTGGAACAGGCCGGAAGCCAGACGCTTGGGCTTGAGCAGTTTGCCATTGGACTTGATTACAACGTCGCCGTTCTGGATGTCGTCAGCGCTGGTGATGTAGTCACCGTCCAGGAAGCTGTTGTACTGGTCGCCCAGGTCGCCCGGCTCGTTGGTGACGGCGATCTGCTTGGTCAGGCCGGCGCCCAGGGAGTCGGTACGGGCAACGATGACACCGTCGTCAACGCCCAGCTCGAGGAAGGCGTAGCGAACAGCGTTGATCTTGGCGAGGAAGTCGGAGTGCGGAACGGTTACTTTGCCGTCCTGGTGACCGCACTGCTTCTCGTCGGAAACCTGGTTTTCGATCTGGATGCAGCAGGCACCAGCTTCGATCATCTTCTTGGCCAGCAGGTAGGTCGCTTCGGCGTTACCGAAACCAGCGTCGATGTCGGCGATGATCGGCACTACGTGAGTTTCGTAGTTGTCGATCTGGGACTGGATTTCAGCAGCCTTGGCCTGGTCGCCAGCTTCGCGAGCAGCGTCCAGAGCGGTGAACAGCAGGTCCAGTTCACGGGCATCAGCTTGACGCAGGAAGGTGTACAGCTCTTCGATCAGAGCGGCAACGGAAGTCTTCTCGTGCATGGACTGGTCAGGCAGCGGGCCGAACTCGGAACGCAGGGCAGCAACCATCCAGCCGGACAGGTACAGGTAGCGCTTGTTGGTGGTCTTCAGGTGCTTCTTGATGGAGATCAGCTTCTGCTGACCGATGAAGCCGTGCCAGCAACCCAGGGACTGGGTGTAGACAGAAGAGTCGGCGTCGTACTCAGCCATGTCTTTGCGCATGATGGCCGCGGTGTACTTGGCGACGTCCAGACCGGTCTTGAAACGGTTCTGCGCGCGCATGCGAGCGACGGACTCAGGGTTGATAGCGCTCCAGCCACTACCTGCTTTTTCTTTCAGCTCGGCAGCTGCTTTGATGTCGTTTTGATAAGCTGACATGGTCAATCCTTCAAAGTTTGCGTTAGGTTCAGCACGATTTGTCGACCCAATGCTCCGCTGCTGCGGTTACGCTCAAAGGACAGTATGAAAAGGAGGAGACTGGCATGGTGCCAAGAGGAGAGGAGGTGACAGTCTTGCGAGCGCTAAGCCATCGATAATGGCGTTTGCCTGCTGGCGTAAACTGTTCAGCTTTAATTGCTTCCCCGTCCCTCAGGACAACTTGGTTCCAGTCGCCACCTCGTCATTCGGCCTTGTGGGCTGTAAAGACACGCATCGAACCGTTGGTATGGGTGCGAAGCGGAGACCTTGAGGTCTCTGGCTAGCGGGAGCGACGCAATGATGGGACTTCGAACCTGATAAGTCAATGCCGTTTGTAGTGATTTTTAATCGGCACTACAAGGTTCAGGGCGTGACGCGTCAGTCAAGGCGGTCTACTTTCAGACGCAGTGTACCGCTCTCCACTCGCTGGGTGCTGATCCGGCGGCCGAGGTCACTGTCATTGCCACCGTTCGACTCGTCGATTCCGCCAATGGATACCCACTCTCCCAGCGGGGCGGTGACTACGGTATCGGCTTGCTGCACGTCTATTACGCCGCTGTGCTGCGGATTGAGCCGATTATTGTTGGCGCTGATGGTGATGGTCGCGAGGTCGCCGCTGAGGCGAACGGTGGCATAGAAGCCCTGCGTCACGTCGCGGTACTGGGTCTGTTGAACTAGCTGGCCGTAGACGTTGGTGGTCGTGGTTGTGATCGGTACGCTCTGGCCGCCCTGAATCAGAACCGGGTAGCCTTCATTGGCGGTGATCTGGCGTACACCGTCGTTAGCGCTTGTGGTGCGACGGTTGATGATACGGGCGGTATTACCGTTGCCATCCGGCTGGCCGACAATGATCCCGACCGGTCCGGTATCTGCACTGCCGTCGACGCGGTAACCGCGCTGGCTGCCACTGCTGCTGCCGCTGCTGGCAACGCTGATCAGCAGGCGGGAGGGTTGCTTGTCCAGCTGGGCGATCAGCGCTTTGATCTCGCTGATGCGATTTGGCTCGGCTCTTATCAGGAGCTGGTTGCCGTAGGCCGAAACGCGCTCATTGGATTGCAGCATCGGCTGCAGGACAGGGATGAGGTTTTCCGCAAGGTTGTATCCCAGCGGAACGATCTCGGTCGTGGGGGCCGCCTGCAGCGGGCTGGCTGCCAGACAAAGCAGGCAGAGCAAGGTTGCCAGGATGCGATGTTTCATAGCAGAAAACTCCTGATGGCCGGATCGGTCTGGCTGCTGTTCCAGCGCTCATCAAAGGTATCGCTCCAGCGCTTGACCTGATCCCGTGACGTCTGGCGGACAAAGCCCTCGCGCTGGCGTGCTACGGGCAGCATCAGAAACCCCTGTTGGTCAATCATGGCCTGCGCATAGCTTTGTCTGGGCAGGTCAGGATGCTGCTTGCGTACCTGGCAGAGGCTCGGGAAGCGACGGGCAAGGCTCAGCAGGGTATGACCGCTGAGGAAGTCGTTACTGACTTCCTGCAGCAAGACCTGAATGCGTGCCTTGGGATTGCGGGCAATCAGACGCTCGCAGGCCTGCAGTATGGCCTTGCGGTTGAACAGCCACAGCGCCTGCTCGGGAGCGAAGATGCGCACGCTCTGCAGGCAGCCGTCAAGCAGTTCGATCAGTTGCTCCTGCGCGTTCTGCTCGGTGATCGGGATCATATCCGGATCGCTGTAGTCCGGTTTCGCTGGGGGCTCTTCGTCTGGATTGTGGATGGTGAAGCGACCCGGCGATACAAACTCGATGTGGGGCAGGTGGTCGGATTTCTGTGTGTCATCGCTCCAGCGCATGTCCTGATGTTCGATGCCGGCATCAAGATAGATGTCCGAGCAGACTTCAAAGCCCAGGCGCTGATAAAAGGGAACGGCGTGGGTTTGCGCTGACAGGAGCAGCGTGTGCATGCCCTTGTCGATGGCGTGCGCCATGATGGCCCGCATCAGGCGCTCGCCGAGGCCAAGGCCCCGGTGTTGCGGCAAAATGGCGATACGGCCAATATGGCCGTCCTTCAGCAGTCTGCCGGTGCCGACCGGGTGGCCGGCACGCAGCAGCAGGAAGTGGGTTGCGCCTTCATCCTGCGCGTCCCACTCCAGGTCTTCCGGGACCTGTTGCTCATCGATGAATACCCGTTGACGAATGTCGCGCAGGGCCTTGCCTGCCTGCCAGTCAACGGTTGTCACGACGACATCACTCATCCTGCCTCTCCATTAGCAAAAAGCCTTTCTCCACCAGCTGTTCAAGCAGCTCCTGGGCGTCTTCCTCGCTGGTCCAGCCGAGCAGTAACTCGGCCGGCAGTGAACGCTGATTACAGATTAGCTGAACCAGCGGAAGCAGCGAGCTGCCAACGACGCAGTGTTCGCCGTTGGCAAACAGTCGCAGGCTGCCATCGTTGGCCTGCCAGTAAGCCAGGCGGACTGCCGGGTTGGTGCACAGGCCAATGCCGTCATTGAGCGCGTCCATCAATGGTTCCGGCTCTCCAGCATAGGCCTGGGCCAGCTCCGGATACTTTGCTTCGGTCATGTGTCGACCGAACCAAGTTGCCAGTGCCTCTTTATCTGAGACCAGTTCCAGTACGCTTTGTTGCAAGCGGTCGATCGCTGCCTGATCGATGGCGGCCGGGTCCTGGGGCTGGCTGATACCAGCATCGGTGTAGCGCTCGTCGTCACTGAGCAGGTGGGCAAGATAATCCGTGAAGTGCACCAGCACTTCCTGATGGCTCGGGGCGCGGAAGCCGACGGAGATAGTCATGCAGTCGGTTTCGGCGATGCCGTCGTGGGCAATCCCCGGGGGAATATAGAGCATGTCACCGGGTTCCAGCACCCACTCGTCCTGGCAGTCGAAGTCGGCGAGGATGCGCAGATCCGGGTGGTCGAGCAGCGGGCTGTCGACGGTGCAGTGCTGACCAACCCGCCAGCGGCGCTTGCCGTACCCTTGCAGCAGGAACACATCGTAGTTGTCGTAGTGCGGGCCCACGCCACCGCCGGGTGCGGCGTAGCTGATCATGATGTCGTCAATCCGCCAGGTCGGCAGGAAGCGGAACCGGTCGAGCAGGTCCGCGACCTCCGGAACGAACTGATCCACGGCCTGGACCAGCAGTGTCCAATCCCGTTCAGGCAGCCTGGAGTAGGTGTCATCAGGGAAGGGGCCGCGCTGCAGTTCCCACGGGTGAGCACCGTCCTTGATGATCAGCCTGGACTCAACTTCCTCTTCCAGCGACAGGCCAGCAAGTTCGTTTGGCTCAATGGGGCTTTCAAAGTTGGGGAAGGCCTGGCGGATCAGCAGCGGTTTGCGTTGCCAATACTCGGCGAGGAAGCGTTCTACGCCAATGTCACCAAACAGCGAGTCGAATTCAGTTGTCATCATTCTGGCTCCAGAATAGACAACGCCCGGTCAATCCGGGCGCTGAGGAAGGTTTGCCGGCCCCCACGGGGCTGGCAGATCAGATGCGTTTTGCTTGTGCCACGGCATTGCCGATGTAGCTGGCCGGGGTCATCGCCTTGAGCTCGACCTTGGCTTGCTCCGGAATCTCCAGGCTATCAACGAAGGCTAGCAGGGCGTCGGGGGTAATGCCTTTGCCGCGGGTCAGGTCCTTGAGTTTTTCATAGGCGTTTTCAACGCCGAAACGGCGCATGACGGTCTGAATCGGCTCGGCCAGGACTTCCCAGCAGTTGTTCAGATCCTCAGCCAGGCGGGCCTCGTTCAGCTCCAGCTTGCCGATGCCCTTGAGTGACGATTCATAGGCGATGACGCTGTGGGCAAAGCCGACGCCCAGGTTACGCAGTACGGTCGAGTCGGTCAGGTCGCGCTGCCAGCGGGAGATCGGCAGTTTGCTTGCCAGATGCTGCATGATGGCGTTGGCGATGCCCAGGTTGCCTTCGGAGTTTTCGAAGTCGATCGGGTTGACCTTGTGCGGCATGGTCGAGGAGCCGATTTCGCCGGCAACGGTCTTCTGCTTGAAGTAGCCCAGCGAGATGTAGCCCCAGATGTCGCGGTCGAAGTCGATCAGGATGGTGTTGAAGCGAGCGACCGCGTCGAACAGCTCGGCGATGTAATCGTGCGGCTCGATCTGGGTGGTATAGGGGTTGAACTGCAGGCCCAGCGTCTGCTCGATGAATTGCTTGGCGTTGGCTTCCCAGTCCAGCTCGGGGTAAGCCGACAGATGAGCGTTGTAGTTGCCGACGGCACCATTGATCTTGCCCAGCAGCGGGATGCTCTCGATTTGGGCGATCTGGCGCTCCAGACGGTAAACCACGTTGGCCAGTTCCTTGCCGAGCGTGGTCGGGGAGGCAGGCTGGCCGTGGGTGCGCGACAGCATCGGTACGGCGGCATGCTCAACGGCCAGGGCGCGAATGGCGGCGGCAATCTGGCGCATCAGCGGCAGCAGCACTTCATCGCGGCCGGCACGCAGCATCAGTGCGTGGGACAGGTTGTTGATGTCCTCAGAAGTGCAGGCGAAGTGAATGAATTCGCTGACTTTTTCCAGCTCCGGAAGCTGCTTGGCCTGCTCCTTGAGCAGGTACTCAACGGCTTTCACGTCGTGGTTGGTGGTGCGCTCAAACTCCTTGACGCGTTCGGCGTGGGCCATGTCGAAGTCTTCAGCCAGGCGATTCAGGATCGCATTGGCTTCGGCGGAGAAGGGGGCGACTTCGCTGATGCCCGGGTGAGCGGCGAGGCACTGCAGCCAGCGCACTTCGACCTGTACACGGAAGCGAATCAGACCATATTCGCTGAAAATAGAACGCAGGCTGGCGGTCTTGCTGCCATAGCGGCCATCAACCGGGGATACGGCGGTCAGGGAAGAAAGTTGCATAGTTCTCTCGTCGAGCTGCTGGCGGAAAAGGGCCAAATCATACACCAGCCGGGCGGGTTTTGCCCGACTTGGAGGGCAGATACACGCTGATCAGGCTGGCGGCGAAGATCAGGCCGGCACCGGCCCATGATGACCAGCCCGGCACCTCACCCCACAGTGCCCAGGCAAACAGACCGGAAAACACGATAGCCAGGTAGCTCAATGGCCCGATTTTGCCGGGCGGAGCGAGGGCGTAGGCCTTGGACATCACCAACTGGCTGACGGTCGCAACCAGCCCGACAGCAATCAGCAGGCCGACTTGTTTCAGCGTCAGCGGTTGCCAGGCCCAGGTCATCGGGATGGCGGACAGCAGCGCCGAAAACGTCGAAAAATAAAACACGATACGGGTCGCAGGTTCACTGTTGCTCATCGCCCTGATGGAGACGAATGCGCAGGCCGCAAGCAGGCTGGCGGCGACGCCGGCGAGGGCCTTGGGGTCAAACAGCGCGCCGCTGGGCTTGGCGACCAGGATAACGCCAACGAAGCCGATGGACACCGCCAGCAGCATGCGCCCGGTCAGGCTTTCCTTCAGCCACCACCAGGCCAGTACGGGAGTAAAGACCGGTGCTGCGTAGGTGAACACCATGGCATCGGCCAGCGGCAGATGGGCAATGGCGTAGAAGAAGCAGTACATCGCCCCCAGGCCATAGAAGGTACGCAGGAAGTGGTTACCAAGGCGGCTGGTACGAAAAGGGCCAAAGCCGCGCACCAGAATGATGGAGATGAAGAACAGTACGCCTATCAGGTTGCGGGCGAAGACGACGGTTTCGTTATTGACGCCCTCTGACACTTCGCGGATCAGCACCCCCATGCAGGCGAACAGCAGAGCCGACAGCGCCAGCAGCATGGCGCCGGCGCGGGGCTGGTCCTGGCGGACCAGTTCAACCACGCAGCACCGCGCGAGTGGCGTCCAGCAGCTTCTTGCGTTGAAACAGCAACTGCCAGCGATGGCCGCCAACCTGGCGCCAGAGCGTCGCAGAGCGAATGCCGGCCAGCAGCAGCGTGCGCACCCGGTTGGCGACCTCCGGCTGCTGCAAAAAACGCATGTCACCATGGACCTGAATGCGCAGGCGCAGCGTGCTGATGGTGTCCTGGTAGGTGCTTCCGAGCGACGCCATGACGTTGTCGTGCAGCAGGCCAAAGTGCTCGACCTGGTTTTCGGCCTGGGCAATACGCTGGCCGAGTACCTGCAACATGTCCTCGCGCTTGGCCAGCTGACGCTCAAGGGAGAGCAGGTTCATGACGTAGCGCAGGGCATCGCGCTGGAGGGCTCCGGTATCGCGCTCGAGCATGGCCTCCAGTGCTTGCAGGCCGCTGCGAATCTGGTGCGGGCTGCCGCCGTAGACATCAATGACGTTATCCGGTGAGCGCTTGAGGATGCTGGCTACCAGGCAGGAGCCCGGGCCCTCAGCCAGCTTTCCGCTGCGCGCCAGGCGGTCGACCTGAATGCCGGCCTCAAAGGTGGCGCCTAACGCAATGACCTGATCGGTGGCGCGGCTCACGGTGCTTCTCCGTTGGCAATGGCGGTCTCGATCACGCCACCACCCAGGCAGATGTCGCCGCTGTACAAGACCAGCGACTGGCCGGGCGTTACCGCGCGTTGTGGTTCGTCAAAGCGAACCAGATAGCCGTCTTGGGTCTTCTCCAGCGTGCAGGCCTGGTCGGCCTGCCGGTAGCGGACCTTGGCAGTCAGGCGCAGAGGTTCGGTGATCTCGATCGGGTTTACCCAGTAGATTGAGGAGCAGGTGAGGGCGTCGGAGAACAGCCATGGGTGGTTGTTGCCCTGGCCGACAATCAGCACGTTGTTGGTCAGATCCTTGCGCAGCACGTACCAGGGTTCATCACTGGCACCCTGAAGGCCGCCAATGCCCAGTCCCTGACGCTGGCCGATGGTGTGGTACATCAACCCGTGATGCCGACCGATCACAGTGCCGTCGGTGGTTTCGATATCGCCCGGCTGCGCTGGCAGATATTGCTTGAGGAAGTCGCTGAAGCGGCGCTCGCCGATAAAGCAGATGCCCGTCGAGTCTTTCTTGCGGGCGGTGGCCAGCTCGTAGCGTTCGGCGATGCGACGCACTTCGGGCTTTTCCAGTTCGCCAACCGGGAACAGGGTGCGGGCAATCTGCTCGGCACCGACGGCATGCAGGAAGTAGCTCTGGTCCTTGTTGTTGTCGATCCCGCGCAGCAGAACGGTCTGACCATCGCGCTCTGCACGGCGCACGTAATGACCGGTTGCGATCAGGTCGGCGCCCAGCGACAGGGCATAGTCCAGAAACGCCTTGAACTTGATCTCGCGGTTGCAGAGGATGTCCGGGTTGGGAGTGCGGCCGGCCTTGTATTCTTCCAGGAAGTGCTCGAAGACGTTATCCCAGTACTCTGCGGCAAAGTTGGCGGTATGCAGCTTGATGCCCAGTTTGTCGCTTACAGCCTGGGCGTCTGCCAGGTCTTCCATCGCAGTGCAGTACTCGGTGCCGTCGTCTTCGTCCCAGTTTTTCATGAACAGGCCTTCGACCTGATAGCCCTGTTCCAGCAGCAGTGCGGCTGAAACGGACGAGTCGACACCGCCGGACATGCCGACGATGACGCGAGTTTCGGAGTTGGGCGTGCTTGGCTGGGTAGACATGTCAGCGAATCAAATCCAGTGAATAGTGCGGTTTATTCAGATAATCCTGCACGCAGCCCAGAACCAGATGGCTGCGCAGATGTTCAGTATTGTCGACAAGTTCGTCGAGCGACATCCAGCGCGCGCGAATAATACCTTCGTCCAGCGTTCGTCCGGCGTCATGACTGATAGGCTTGGCACTGAAACAAACGCGCTGATAGGTCTCGCCGCTGGCCGCCTGGAACAGATAGATGCCGACGACAGTGGTAAGCTCGACGTGCCAGCCCGTTTCTTCCAGGGTTTCCCTCAGGGCGGCCTGGAGCAGGGTTTCGTCGGCCTCAAGGTGGCCAGCGGGTTGATTCAGGACAATACGCCCATCGCGCTTTTCCTCGACCATCAAAAAACGCGACTGATGTTCGATAATGGTGGCGACGGTGACGTGGGGTAGAAATCGCATCGCGGCTCCTTGGCAGGTGCGATAGGGTAGCGCAAACCACCGATTCGGTGAACCTCCGCTGCCGGCTTTGGTAAAGCGGAGGAAAACGGCTAGGATTCTGAGTGGTCGTGTTTTGTAGTGTGGTTGTAGTGTTACTACATATTGTCGACTGATCATCCCTCATTGATAGCTCAAATGGCGGTGGAGGGCGGCAGGTGACGAGATTGTAGACAAAAGTGCGTGACATTCTGTAGGAAAACTACAACAATAGCGCGGCTGAAAATCCGTATTCATGGGATGTTGGGGGTTACCCGCCTGCCGGCATCGCCTGTGGCAACGACAACATAAACGGAGTCAAAGATGGGATACCAAAAGATCAAGGTGCCGGCCAGCGGCGACAAAATTACCGTTAACGCCGACCTTTCCCTGAACGTACCCGACAACCCGATCATCCCCTTCATCGAGGGTGACGGCATCGGTTTCGATATTTCCCCTGTCATGATCAAGGTCGTCGACGCTGCTGTTGAAAAAGCGTACGCCGGCAAGCGCAAGATTTCCTGGATGGAAGTCTATGCGGGCGAGAAAGCCACTCAAGTCTATGATCAGGACACCTGGCTGCCGGCTGAAACGCTGGACGCCATCAAAGAGTATGTTGTTTCCATCAAAGGCCCGCTGACTACTCCGGTAGGCGGTGGTATCCGCTCCCTGAACGTTGCCCTGCGTCAGGAACTCGACCTCTATGTCTGCCAGCGTCCTGTTCGCTGGTTCGAAGGTGTGCCGAGTCCGGTCAAGAAGCCGGGTGATGTTGACATGGTCATCTTCCGCGAGAACTCCGAAGACATCTACGCCGGTGTCGAGTGGAAAGCCGGCAGCCCGGAAGCTGAAAAGATCATCAAGTTCCTGACCGAAGAAATGGGCGTCAAGAAGATCCGCTTCACCGACATGTGCGGTATCGGTATCAAGCCGGTTTCCGAGGCAGGCACCAAGCGTCTGGTTCGCCAGGCTCTGCAATACACCGTCGACAACGACCGTGACTCCCTGACCCTGGTTCACAAGGGCAACATCATGAAGTTCACCGAAGGTGCCTTCAAGGACTGGGGTTACGAAGTTGCTCGCGATGAATTCGGTGCCGAGCTGCTGGACGGCGGTCCGTGGATGCAGTTCAAGAACCCGAACACCGGTAAGAACATCGTAGTCAAGGACGTCATCGCTGACGCCATGCTGCAGCAGATCCTGCTGCGTCCGGCCGAGTACGACGTTATCGCTACCCTGAACCTGAACGGTGACTACCTGTCCGACGCGCTGGCCGCTGAAGTGGGCGGTATCGGTATTGCTCCGGGTGCCAACCTGTCCGACTCCGTTGCCATGTTCGAAGCGACCCACGGCACTGCGCCGAAGTACGCTGGTCAGGACAAGGTCAACCCGGGTTCGGTGATCCTGTCTGCTGAAATGATGCTCCGCCACATGGGCTGGGTTGAAGCGGCCGACCTGATCATCAAGGGCGTTAACGGTGCCATCGCCAACAAGACAGTGACTTACGATTTCGAGCGTCTGATGGACGGTGCAAAGCTGCGCAAGTGCTCCGAGTTTGGTGACGACGTCATCGGCGCCATGTAAGCGCAAAGATGCGGGTCGTGTTGAGCGATCCGCATTGGCTGAAAACAACAAAGCCGGCGAAAGCCGGCTTTGTTGTTTGCGTGATCTGAATGGTCACTCAGTCATGCATGAGGCTCGTTGCGCCTTCATTTTCCACCTGTTTCTTGCTAGGTTGCTCAACGGTGGACTGGATGTTGATGGCGTGCAAGCCCTTGGGGCCCTGGATAATGTCAAACTGAACCGGCTGACCGGCCTTGAGCGTTTTGTAGCCGTCCATGTGGATGGCGGAATAGTGCGCAAAGAGGTCTTCGTCCCGCCCGTTCGCTACGATAAATCCGTAGCCCTTGGCATTGTTGAACCATTTGACCTTACCGTTCTCCATACTACGTCCCTCTGATAGCTTGTCACATCATGTGAGTGGTGTGGTTCTTGCTGACCAACTGGGTGTTCGGGATGTAAATGGTGACTGGTCAGTCAAGCACTATTACACTTTTAACATCGAATCGGGGCAAGTCAAGCAGCCCCCAAAGTAAGCTGTGTACCAGTACGCAGTTTTGCGATGAGCGGCATCTTTTCTGGCTTCCAGCGGTGATACGGCAAATGTTTTCAATGACAGATTTTCAACTAACCTTAAATCACGGGTCGGGTGAGCCCGAACATGAGGATGATCACGGCCTGGCGGTCGAGACCAGCAAGCCTCAGCTCAAGCCCCCGTCCCGCTATAAGGTCATCATGCTGAACGATGACTACACACCGATGGATTTTGTTGTGGAGGTTTTGGAGCGTTTCTTTGCCCATAACCGGGAAAGTGCCACACAGATCATGCTCAAGGTGCATACTGAAGGGAGAGCGGTCTGCGGCATCTATACCCGGGATATAGCCGAAACCAAGGCCGCGGACGTCAACGACTACGCGAGGGAATGCCAGCACCCGTTGATGTGTCAGATTGAACGGGAAGCGTAACAAGGCGAATAGCATCGCATACGAGGTGGCAACATGCTCAATAGAGATCTCGAGATCACCCTGAACCTGGCGTTCAAGGATGCGCGCAACAAGCGGCATGAATTCATGACCGTTGAACACCTGTTGCTGGCGCTGCTGGACAACCAGGCCGCGATCGAAGTGCTCAACGCCTGTGGTGCGGATCTGGAACGCCTGCGGCGAGAGCTAACCGAATTTATTGACTCCACCACGCCGCTGATCCCGAAGCAGGATCAGGAGCGTGAGACCCAGCCAACGCTGGGCTTTCAGCGCGTGCTGCAGCGCGCGGTATTCCACGTACAGAGCTCCGGCAAGGGCGAGGTGAGCGGAGCAAATGTTCTGGTCGCGATTTTCAGCGAGCAGGAAAGTCAGGCTGTGTTTTTCCTCAAGCAGCAGCAGATTGCGCGTATCGACATCGTCAACTTCATCTCGCACGGCATTTCCAAGGTTCAGAGTGATGCCGAGCAGCTCGGTGACGAGCAGGAGTCCATGGATGAAGAAACTGCAGAGGGCGCTACCGCCAGCAATCCGCTGGAGGCCTACGCCAGCAATCTGAATGAGATGGCGCGCAAGGGCCGGATCGATCCGCTGGTTGGGCGTGCCTCGGAAGTCGAGCGCGTTGCGCAGATTCTCATGCGTCGCCGCAAGAATAACCCGCTGCTGGTTGGTGAGGCAGGTGTTGGCAAAACGGCGATCGCTGAAGGGCTGGCCAAGCGTATCGTTGACGGCGAAGTGCCGGATACGCTTTCCGAAGCAGTGGTCTACTCGCTGGACCTGGGGGCGCTGTTGGCCGGTACCAAATATCGCGGTGACTTTGAGAAGCGTTTTAAGGCGCTGCTCAAAGCGCTGAAAAAACGCCCGCATGCGATTTTGTTTATCGATGAAATCCACACCATCATCGGTGCTGGCGCCGCTTCAGGTGGCGTGATGGATGCCTCAAACCTGCTCAAGCCGCTGCTGTCGTCCGGTGAGATTCGCTGCATCGGGTCGACCACGTTCCAGGAATTTCGCGGCATTTTCGAGAAGGATCGTGCGCTGGCGCGCCGCTTCCAGAAAGTTGACGTGGTCGAGCCGTCGGTCACTGACACCATTCAGATCCTCAAGGGGCTCAAGAGCCGCTTCGAGGAGCACCACGGTATTCGCTATACCGATGAGGCGTTGAAAGCGGCGGCTGAATTGGCCAGTCGTTATATCAATGACCGCCATATGCCGGATAAGGCGATTGACGTGATCGACGAGGCTGGCGCCTATCAGCGCCTGCAGCTGCCGGAAAACCGCCCGGAGTTCATTGACGTTGCCGAAGTCGAGGCGATTGTTGCCAAGATCGCGCGGATTCCGCCCAAGCACGTGTCCTCCAATGACAAGGAGCTGCTGAAGAATCTGGAGCGCGACCTCAAGCTGGTGGTTTTCGGTCAGGACAGCGCTATCGATGCTCTGGCGACCGCGATCAAGCTATCGCGGGCAGGGCTGAAGTCGGCGGATAAACCGATTGGTTCCTTCCTGTTTGCCGGTCCAACCGGGGTGGGCAAGACCGAGGTGACCCGTCAGTTGGCCAAGAGCCTTGGAGTAGAACTGCTGCGCTTTGACATGTCAGAGTACATGGAGCGGCATACCGTCTCCCGTCTGATCGGTGCGCCGCCGGGCTACGTCGGTTTCGATCAGGGCGGTCTGCTGACCGAAGCGGTTACCAAGAGCCCGCATTGCGTATTGCTGCTTGATGAAATCGAGAAGGCGCATCCTGAAGTCTTCAACCTGCTTTTGCAGGTGATGGACCACGGCACCTTGACCGACAACAACGGGCGCAAGGCGGATTTCCGCAATGTGATCATCGTGATGACCACCAACGCCGGTGCCGAAACCATGTCGCGCGCCTCGATCGGCTTTACCAAGCAGGATCACAGCACCGATGGCATGGAGATCATCAAGAAAGCCTTTACACCGGAGTTTCGTAACCGTCTGGATGCCATCATCCAGTTTGGCCGCCTGACCCACGAAAGTATCAAGTTCGTGGTCGACAAGTTCCTCACCGAACTGCAGGCCCAGCTGGAAGACAAGCACGTACTGCTGGATGTGGACGAAGATGCCCGCAACTGGCTGGCCGAGCATGGCTATGACCCGCTGATGGGCGCGCGGCCGATGGCACGTTTGATTCAGGACAAGATCAAGCGTCCGCTGGCCGAGCAGATTCTGTTTGGCGAACTGGCCGAGCAGGGCGGTACAGTGCATGTCACGCTGCGCGACGGCGAGCTGGAAATCGAGGTGCCGGAGGCGGAAGTCGCCTGAAGGCATCCGCTATGAAAAAGACCGGCATGTGCCGGTCTTTTTTTGTCTCGATCAGACGCTGAAGCGGGCCCAGATTGGTGCGTGGTCGGAGGGTTTTTCCATGCCGCGTATGTCGTAGTCGATGTCGCTTTCCACGCAGTGCTCGGCCAGCGCCCGGCTTGCCAGCACCATATCAATGCGCAAGCCGCGCTTGGGCGTGTCTTCAAAGCCGCGGCTGCGATAGTCGAACCAGCTGTAGCGATCCGACTCGGGATTCAGGTGGCGGAAGGTGTCGATCAGCCCCCAGCCCTTGAGGCGCGCCATCCAGTCGCGCTCTTCCGGCAGGAAGCTGCATTTGCCGGTACGCAGCCAACGCTTGGCGTTGTCCGGGCCAATGCCGATATCGGCGTCGGTATCGGAAATGTTCATGTCGCCGATGATGGCAATGCGTTGATCCGGCGTGAACTCGCCCTCCAGGTGGCTCTGCAGATCGGCGTAGAACTTCTCCTTGGCCGGAAACTTGACTGGATGATCGCGGCTTTCCCCTTGCGGGAAGTAGCCATTGAGCACAATCAGTGGCTCGCCATCGGCGCAGGGGATGGCGGCGCTGATCATCCGGCGCTGGGCATCATCTTGATCAGTTGGAAACCCCTTGCGCACCCACAGCGGTTTCTGGCGGGTCAGCAGGGCAACACCGTAGTGACCCTTCTGGCCGTGAAAGGCAACGTGGTAACCCAGCGCTTCGACATCGGCCAGCGGAAACTGCGGATCGTCAACCTTGGTTTCCTGCAGCCCGATGACATCCGGGTTGTGGCGGCTCACCAGTTCCTGCAATTGGTGCGGTCGAGCCCGCAGGCCATTGATGTTGAACGAGACGATCTTCATGGGCGTGTCCTGGCAAGTCGGTAATCGGCTGCTCGGTTTCAGAGCAGTCAGTGGCCGCTAGGGTAGCCTAAACAGAGCGGATTTGGGACCCGCCAATAGGCCTGGCATGTTAGCATTCGGGTTGCGAAAACCTGCCGGGATAGAGCTCATGCGTCGCGCCTTTTCACTGTTGCCTCTTGTCTTTACCGTGTCTGCAGCGCAGGCCGGGGTCAAGGTCACAGTCGAGCCTGCAAAAAGGGCCTTGCGTGAAAATATCGAAGCCTATATCGGTCAGGTTGAAGCCGGCAGCCATGCCGAGATGGCGCGCCAGTTACGTTATCTCGATCAGCAGGCAACACTCGCAGCCCAGGCGCTGGGCTACTATCAGACCCGCAACGAGTTGACTATCAGCGGCCCCGAAGACGACCCCGTGCTGAATGTGCGCGTCGAATCGGGTGAGCCGGTGCGGCTGGACCGGGTGAATGTTCAGGTGCTCGGCGCTGGTGCTTCAACGCCGGCCTTTGCGCTGGGTGTCAGTGATCTGCTGCGCGAAGGGCAGGTGCTCAATCATGGGCAATACGAAACACTCAAGACACGCATAAGCAATCGTGCACTGCGCTACGGTTACTTCAAGGGGCAGTACCTCAAGCGCGAGCTTCGCGTCGACCCAGATCAGGGCAAGGCAGACGTCGATATCCGTTACGACACTGGCCCGCGTTACCGCTTCGGGCCTGTTCATTTTTCCGAAACCCAGTTCAGTGATAACCTGCTGGCGCGCATGGTGCCCTTCGAGGCCGGCGCACCTTATGACGCGGATCTGGTCGGCAAGCTGAATCAGGATTTGCTCTCCAGCGGTTACTTCAGGGGCGTGCTGGTGACCGCCCCGGCCGACCAGGCGGTTGGCGAGCAGGTACCGGTCGAGGTGGAAATCACCGAGCGTGATCCCAACTCGCTCGGCTTTGGTGGCGGTTATTCCACGGATGTCGGCGCCCGGGCGCGGATGACCTGGGACCAGCACTGGATCAACCCGCGGGGCCACAGTCGCGGGGCCAGCATGGAGCTGTCGCTGCCGCGTCAGGAGCTCAGTGCCTTCTACCAGGTGCCGCTGGATGACCCGATCACCCACCAGTTGCGCTATTTCGTCGGCTGGCAGAAGGAAGATATTGACGACGTTCAGACCCACAGCTTTGCGCTCGGTGCCGAGGTCAACAAGCGTCTTGAAAGCGGCTGGCAGCGCAGTGTCGGCCTGCGCTTGCAGCAGGAGGTCTTCTCGCTAGGTGATGACAGCGGAACCGCCACCATGCTGATTCCCAGTCTGGTGCTGCAGCGCACGCACTCCACCGGCGGGATGGACCCGCAGAGCGGCTACAGCATGTTACTGGATGTTCAGGGGGCCAAGGAGGGGGTGCTGTCGACCGTGGACTTCGCCCGTGTCATGGGCCAGCTCAAGGGGCTCCATACGGCATTTGAGCGGCATCGCTTTCTGGGCCGGATCGCGCTTGGGGCTGTTGCTACCAACGACTTTGCCAGTATCCCGCCGTCACTGCGATTTTTTGCCGGCGGTGACCAGAGCATTCGCGGCTATGACTACCAGAGCCTGTCGCCGGTCGACAGCACCGGTGAAACCATTGGTGCGCGCTATCTGATGGCTTCCAGCGCCGAGTACCAGTATGAGTTCATCCACAATTGGCGCGCGGCAACCTTTGTCGACCACGGCAACGCGGTCGATTCGCTGACAGATCCGCTGAAAACCAGCGTGGGTGTCGGCATCCGCTGGGCGTCGCCCATCGGTCCCATCCGCTTCGATCTGGCACGCTCACTGTCGGACCCGGACGTGGGTTTCAAGATTCACTTTTCGATGGGGCCTGAGTTGTGATGCGCTTTCTGCTTAAGGCCTTGCTGCGTGGGCTGGTTATCCTGCTGGCGCTGCCGTTGCTGCTGGGCCTGCTGCTGGCCAGTGACTCGGTGAACCGCTGGCTGTTCGAGCAGGCAGACAACCAGCTGCCGCAGCTGTCACTGGCCTTCGAGCAGGGCAACCTCTGGCGTGGCTGGTCGTTCGGCAGCGTGCGCTGGCAGGACGATAGCCTCGACATCGGCATTGATCGGCTGGCAATGCAATGGAGCCCCTCCTGCCTGTTCGGTGCGACGCTGTGTATTGATAGTCTGTCAGCAGACAAGGTCAGCATCATAACCCGTGCCAGTGAAGCGACCGAGGGGGCGTCCGTTCTGACCTTGCCCGAGGTGCAGCTGCCTGTCGCGCTGGAGGTCGGTCGGCTCCATCTGGGCACCCTGTCGCTGGATGGCGAGACGGCCTTGTTGCGGGATCTCGACCTGGTTGCCTTTGCACGCGATGACAAATTGGTCGTTCAGACGTTCAGCGGTCAAGGGCCGGATCTGCGCTGGCGACTGGACGGGTATGTGCGGATGCAGGATGACTGGCCGCTTGAGCTGAATGCGGAGCTGACGCTGCCTGCGGTCGATGAGCGTGACTGGCGTATGCGGCTCATGGCGGGCGGCGATCTGCGTGAGTTGCAGTTGCAGGCCGATAGCCGTGGCTATCTCGCGGGTCAGTTGAATCTCGAGGCAAACCTGTTTGAGGCAGGTTATCCGGTCCGCTTGCACTGGCGTGGCGAGGACTTCCTGCCGCTGCGCAGCTTTCCGGAGACGCTGACGCTTCAGGGGCTCACGCTTGAGCTGGAGGGCAACCTGGAAAACGGTTATGCGCTGCAGGCCGATGCCCGCTTGCCCGCCGCGACCGGCGAGATTGACCTGACGCTGAGCGCACTGGCGACAACCGTCGGTATTGATCAACTGGCACTGGTGCTGGCGGTTGCCGACGAGCCGGCCCGTCAAGTCTCCCTCAGCGGCACAGCGAACTGGCGCGGCGAACTTGAGGCAGACGTCAAGCTGGCGCTGGACCGGTTTCCCTGGCAATCGCTTTACCCGGTCGACACCGGCGAGGTGGTACTTCAGCAGTTGGCTGCTGCCGCCAGTCTGCGCTCGGGGAAAATTGATGCCCGGCTGGACGGCGAGCTGACCGGAGTCGCCGGGCAGCAGGTCATGGTTGGTGCGCAGGTCAGCGGGGATCAGCAGGCTCTGCAGATCAGTCCGCTCAGTCTGTCGACGGCAGCGGGCAACGCTACCGGCAGTCTGCAGCTGGGGTTGCAGCCAGTGCTCAGGTGGGACGGTCGGTTCGAGCTGGATGGTATCGACCCGGGTATCTTTGTTGCTGCCTTGCCAGGGCGCTTGAACGGCCAACTGAATAGCACTGGCACCCTTGAGAACCAGCAACTGCAACTGGCGTCAGACTGGCGCGTGCAGGGCGAGGTGCGAAATGAGCCGCTGCAATTTGCCGGCGCCCTGAACAAGCGTGCGGAGGTGTGGTCGATCTCCGGGCTGCGTCTGTCGCAGGGCAGCAACCGGATAGCCGGCCAGGGACAGTGGGGCCCTGAGGTCAATGGCCAGCTGAGTCTGCAGCTCAACGAGATGAAAACACTTTGGCCCGGTCTGAGAGGCATTGCCAAGGGCGAGTTGCAGCTTGCCGGCAGTCGTGATGCTCCGCAGATCACGGTAGCCGTCAATGGCGAGCAGCTGGGCTATGTCGACCTTCGCATCGACAGGCTTGCCGTACAGGCTGACACTACCTTGAGCGAGCGTCTGCCGCTGTCCCTGAGCCTGTCGGCGGATCAACTGCGCAGCGCGGATACTGCGCTCGGTAATCTGCAACTGACCGCGAGTGGCGAGCGGGTTGGGCATGAGTTGCAGCTGCGCCTTCTGGGCGGCGTCGCCGAGGCTGAACTGTCAGTGTCGGGCAGCCTGTCGGATGTCGCCTGGCGGGGGGAGTTGAGTCGGGGTGTGCTGCGTTTCGAGCATCTTGAGCTGTTGCAGGCAACACCAGCAGCGCTTCGCTACCAACTGGCCGCAGGGCGGCTTCAGCTGGCCGGGCACTGCTGGCGTCAGTCCGATGCAGAGCTCTGTTTCAGAGGCGAGCAGACGCTGATGCCGGATCGCCAGCTGGACGTTGAGTTGAGCGCGTTCAATCTGGCGGATCTTGCCGCCTGGCTGCCGGAGGACTTTGACTGGGAGGGCCTGCTTGACGGCCAGCTTACGCTGCAGCAGAACGCGGGCAGAGCGCCCGTGGCGGATATTCGGTTGGGTTCGGACGACGGCGTTATTACCGTTGATGATGGCCGTGAGACCCTGGCCTTTCCTTACCAGCGTCTGCAGCTGACCAGCGAACTGCAAGCAAAAACCGCCACCGCACAATTCGAATTGCGCAGCGATGTGATCGGCCGGCTGGCGATCGACGCTGACGTGCGCGACCCTGCGGGCAACCAGCAGTTGAGCGGTCGCTATCAGCTAGAAGGTCTGAAGCTCGACTTTCTGCGCCCCTTCCTGCCGAATGTCGAGCAATTGCGGGCGACCCTCAATGGTGACGGCCAACTGTCCGGCGTGTTGCGCGCTCCGGTGGCGACCGGTCTTTTGACACTGCGCGATGGGCTGGTAAGCGGGCCGAACCTGCCCATCAGTCTGGAGCAGCTTGAGGCCGACATAGCCATTGATGGGCAACGGCTGAATATCGACGGGCGCTGGCGCAGCGGTGAGAAGGGCGAAGGGGCACTGCAAGGGACCGTCGGCTGGGCACCGCTGGACGTTGCCCTGCAGTTGAACGGGCACGATCTGCCGGTCACCGTTGAGCCCTATGCCCGCGTGCTGGTGGCTCCTGCGCTCGATATCAGCCTGAGTGGCGGTAATCTGCATGTTGGCGGTGAGCTGGCGGTTCCGGAGGGGGATATTGTGGTGCGCGAGTTGCCAGCCAGCGCGGTGCGGGTTTCACCTGATACGGTTATTGTTGGCCAGCAAGCACCCGCCGTCACCGAGGAGCTGGGTATTACCGCAAGGGTCAGGTTGGTCATTGGTGATCAGCTCAGGCTCAATGCCTTCGGCCTCAAGGGTCGTCTGAAAGGTCAGCTGGAATTACAGGAAAACCTGAATGCCAATGGTGATCTGCAGATACTGGATGGCGAGTTCCGTCGCCTGGGTCAGGACCTCAGGCTGCGTCGCGCACTGTTGTTGTTCTCCGGGCCACTCAGTCAGCCCTATCTGAATATCGAAGCGATTCGCCGGGTGGACGACGTCATCGCCGGCCTGCGCGTGACTGGTAACGCCCGGGCGCCCACCACTCGGGTATTCTCGGAGCCCGGCATGTCTCAGCAGGAAGCCATGGCGTATCTGATGCTGGGGCGTCCATTGGGGCAGGAAGGGGACAGCAACATGCTGGGGCAGGCAGCTCTGGGTCTTGGGCTTGCAGGCGCGGCGCCGATCACCCGGCATATCGGTGACGCTCTGGGGCTGGAGGATTTTGTTGTCGAGTCCGAAGGGCAGGGCGTTGATACCCAGGTCGTTGCCAGCGGCAGTCTCACCGACAAGCTCAGTGTGCGCTATGGTGTGGGCGTGTTTGAGCCGTCCAACAATCTGGCGCTGCGCTATGAGCTGTCACGACGGTTATACCTTGAAGCGGTCAGCGGCTTTGCCAGCTCGCTGGATTTCTTCTATCGTATCGACTTCTGATTTCCGGGCGGGTGGCGTTCAGCGGCCCGCTCATTTGAACACCCATGCTGTGCCACGGCACATTGAAGGAGTCATTATGTCCAGCGTTACTCTGCGCGGTAATCCCATCTCCATCGGCGGCACCTTCCCGGTCAAGGGCGACAAGGCTCCGGCCTTCACGCTGGTTGCCAAGGACCTGTCCGACGTCAGCCTGTCCAGCCTGACCGGCAAGCGCAAGATCCTCAACATCTTCCCCAGCGTCGACACCCCGGTTTGCGCCACCTCCATCCGCACCTTCAATGCCAAGGCCAGCAGCCTGGAAAACACCGTTGTGCTGTGCATCTCCGCTGATCTGCCGTTTGCGCAGGCGCGTTTCTGCGGCGCCGAAGGTCTGGACAACGTCATCAGCCTGTCCACCCTGCGTGGTCGCGAGTTTGTCCGCAACTACGGCGTCGACATCGAAAATGGCCCGCTGGCCGGCCTGACCGCGCGCGCTGTTGTGGTTCTGGATGAAGACGACAACGTACTGCACAGCGAGCTGGTCAGCGAAATTGGCCAGGAGCCAGACTACGAAGCCGCACTGGCAGCGCTGTAAGCGCCGGGCGGGCAATGGAATTATCTGAACTCTGTGCGTCTACCCCATTGACTCAGCAGGGATTTCCAGTAACATTGCCGGCCGTGGAGGGATGGCAGAGCGGTTGAATGCACCGGTCTTGAAAACCGGCGAAGGTGAAAGCCTTCCCAGGGTTCGAATCCCTGTCCCTCCGCCACTATTCGACCTCAAAGCCCCGTTCTACGGGGCTTTGTCGTTTTCAGGGTCTTCTGGCCCATACTCTGGCTGCTCCTGCTCCTGCTCCTGCTCCTGCTCCTCAGGCTGAGGCAAGTCATCGAGTGGCTCGGATGGGTCGAAAGTCGCGGGCGCAATGTAGTGGTCTACTAATCCCGGACACCAAGTTAGGCGGTAGAATCGCCATCAGCGAGGTGTTCAATGAGCAAACAACGTCGATCCTTTTCGGTCGAGTTCAAACATGATGCAGCGGCCTTGGTCGTCGACCAAGGCTATAG